>NZ_JADBTB010000079.1:0-61867 GCF_020246405.1 Microcystis sp. M083S1 | reverse complement strand
TAGGTTCTGTGTGATAAGTTTAATTGACATAGGATCGATCGATCTTTGTGTCCTTTGTGTCTTTGTGGTTCGTTCCACCCCCTCGCTCTTGAGAAATGTATCTTAGAATACATTTTACCCACCAAAGCTGGGAGAGCCAAATTAGTTACACATATTTAACTACCTTTTGCCTCTTGCCTATTGCCTATTGCCTCTCCTAACCAAGAAATTTATTTTGCACCACTACTTAAAAGATCACTCCCGTCAAACTAAAGGGACGGACTTCGGTAATTTTAACCTTAACAAATTTGCCGCGCAATTCCTCAAGATTTCCGGTAAAGAAAGTTAAGCGATTGCCTCTAGTTCTTCCCATAACTTGACTAGCATCTTTAGGGTTAACTTCTTCCACTAAAATTTCCTCAATTCTGCCTAAATATCTTTGGGAACGTTCGGCGGCTTTTGTGGCCACTAAATGATTTAATCTTTGTAAGCGATCGCTTTTTACCTGCTCACTTAATTGATCATCCCAAATAGCGGCCGGAGTGCCTGGACGGGGAGAATAGGCCGCCGTATTTAATTGATCAAAACCAATCTCATCGACTAATTTTAAAGTATTCTCGAACTGTGCCTCTGTTTCTCCGGGGAATCCGACAATCGCATCGGCACTAATGGCAGCATCTGGCATTAAATCGCGAATATTAGCAATAATTTGTCGGTATTTTTCCTGAGTATAGCCCCGTTTCATCGCCTTGAGAACATCATTATCCCCCGATTGAAAAGGGATATGAAAATGTTCACAAACTTTAGGTAATTCCTGACAAGCTTTAATTAAACGTTCGGTAAAATAGCGGGGGTGACTGGTGGCAAAACGGAGACGTTCAATGCCGGCCACATCGTGAATGTAGTAGAGTAAATCGGTGAAATTGTGCAGATGTCGGCCGCTTGCCGTCACTCCGGGTAAATCCCGTCCGTAGGCATCGATATTTTGACCTAAAAGGGTGATTTCTTTATACCCCTGTTGTCCTAATTGTGCCATTTCTGCTCGAATTGCCGCAGGAGTGCGAGATTGTTCCACCCCGCGCACCCCCGGAACCACACAATAGGTACAGCGTTCATTACAACCATAGATGACGTTCACCCAAGCGGTAATATTACTATCCCGGCGCGGTTTGGTGATATCTTCCATGATGTGGATGGGTTCGGTGGCCACCACCTGGGAACCGTCAAAAACTTGTTGTAATAAGTCTCCCAAGCGATTTGCGTGTTGGGGACCGATAATTAAATCCACTTCGGGAACCCGTCTTAATAATTGTTCCCCTTCCTGTTGGGCCACGCAGCCAGCGACCACTAGAGTAAGATCGGGTTGAGTTTGTTTGCGTTTAGCCTGTCTACCGAGATAGGAATAAACCTTCTGTTCGGCATTATCGCGAATTGTACAGGTATTGTAGAGGATTAAATCGGCTTCGTTGGCATCCTCAGACCATTGAAACCCCAAATCTTCTAAAATACCCGCCATGCGTTCGGAGTCAGCCTTATTCATCTGACAACCAAAGGTGGTGATATGGTAACGACGTGGGGATTTATTCATGATGCTGGCTACAGAAACAAGAGTGCAGGTTTCTATTTTAGGCTATTTATTCTCTGACTTGAAAGAAGCGGTCGGCGGTCGGCAGGATTCAGTTATCAGTTATCAGTTATCAGTTCACTGAGAAAACACCCTACACCCTACACCCCACACCCCACACCCTACACCCCACACCCCACACCCTACACCCCACTTCCCACTCCTCAGAATTAGACCTAAAGCATACTCAGCCATACAAGCAAAGAAAAACGAAACTTTTGCTTTGAGGATATCTCCTGACTGGTAGGATAAAAATAAACCATAACTAGGCAGTTTAACCTCCACACCCCAGAGGCCACACCTTTAATCATCAAAGGAAAAATATTTATATGTCTAAAAATCAAGTGTTCGACTTCTTCGCCTTAGCCGCTAAAAACGAAGAATTGGGTCAAAAAATGCGCTCAACCCAAGATCCTCAGCAATTACTAGAGATAGCTCGCTCGCAAGGCTTCGATTTCTCCCGTCCTGAATTAGAAGCAGCACTTAAATCCTTGCACGAGAGTCCCGACTTTTTCCAAAAGTTAGCTCATGCAGTGTTAGAAGTTTTCAGCCCTAACCACGATAATTATCCCTCGATCGGTGTCCAACCCTACGAAGGTGAGATCGATCGCTAGAATCAGTCATCAGTGATCAGTTACCAGTGATCAGAGGTGAGTTTTCATTTCACTGTTTACTAATCACTGAAAAAGGCTCCCCTCTCTCCCCAATTCATAGGGAGCATCCCACTAAGCATTTCGCATCTAAGTACAATTGCTTATGGCAAAATTGGGATGCTTCCAATTCATAATTCATAATTCATAATTTATAATTCCCAGAACTACCGAAAAGGCTTGCCATCTAAGCATTTCGCATCTAAGTATAATTGCTTATGGCAAAATTGGGATGCTTCCAATTCATAATTCATAATTCATAATTTATAATTCCCACTCCCCTCACCCCACTCCCCACCCCAGCCATATATAGTATAAAAAAATTATAAAAAAGCCGAAATCAGCGAAAAATAGGCTTTTATCTGCCAATAAATCTGGCAAAGACAAGCAAGCCGCCAAGAGAGAAGTTAAAGCGAAAATCCTTTCTTAGCAAGGGTTTTCGCTTTAAATCTCCCGATAATTGCTGAGGCTGATGGGGGAAAGGAAGGAATGATTAACTTTCGTTAACCTGAAGATGAGAAATAATCATAATGTTTTATATTGTCAAAGGTGTCATAGTTTCCTATGCTTTTTTTAGGTTGATAATTTTGCCTGACTCGTCAAATTTTTACCAACCAGCCCTAGAAAATAAAATTAGTGGATGAAAACGGTCACGATCGAGATAAAATTTAGGATGGTCTTACCCCCACCTTGCCACGATCCCGACTGCCACCAAAGCTAGAGCAGGAAAAGTAACAAGGAAAGAATTTGACTGAAACAAAATTGATAACGCTAACGAGATTAATAGTTTAGTTTGGCTTGACAAGCGAGGAACAAAAAAATGCCAATTGCAGTAGGAATGATTGAAACCCTAGGATTTCCCGCCGTTGTGGAAGCGGCCGATGCCATGGTCAAAGCCGCCAGGGTGACTCTAGTGGGTTACGAAAAGATCGGTAGTGGTCGCGTCACTGTCATCGTCCGGGGAGACGTTTCAGAAGTGCAAGCTTCTGTGGCTGCCGGAGTGGAAAACGCCAACCGGGTTAACGGAGGACAAGTGCTATCTACCCATATCATCGCCCGTCCCCACGAAAACCTCGAATACGTGCTGCCCATTCGCTACACCGAAGAAGTAGAGCAATTCCGCAGCTATTAAACACCGTTGATCGGGGTCAGCATCTATAGAGTCGAAGAAAGCCAACCATTAGGAGACAAAAATATTATGTCAATTGCAGTGGGCATGGTGGAAACCTTGGGTTTCCCGGCCGTCGTCGAGGCGGCTGATGCCATGGTAAAAGCCGCCCGCGTAACCCTAGTAGGTTACGAAAAAATTGGTAGTGGTCGCGTCACCGTCATCGTCCGGGGGGACGTTTCGGAAGTACAGGCCTCCGTATCGGCGGGGACAGAAGCGGCATCTAATCGTGTTAAAGGTGGTCAAGTCCTCTCGACCCACATCATCGCCCGTCCCCACGAAAACCTCGAATACGTTCTTCCCATCCGTTATACAGAAGCCGTGGAACAGTTTCGTGAAAGTGTTAACCCGCAACCTTTAAGACGAATCTAGAGCGCAACTAACTTTTAGTGTAAACAAATTCCATGCAAATTGCCAAAGTTTGCGGAACCGTCGTTAGCACCCTGAAACCGCGCAGTATGACGGGAGTGAAACTTCTGCTTTTGCAATTCATCGACGCACAGGGGCAACTTTTGCCTAAATACGAAGTAGCGGGTGATATTGTCGGAGCGGGGCTTAATGAATGGGTGCTAGTGTCCCGGGGAGGAGCGGCTCGTATCGAAGACGGTCAGAACAATCGCCCCCTTGACGCGATGGTGGTGGGGATTATTGACACTATAACCGTAGAAAATCGCACCCTCTACAGCAAGAGAGACGAATTTCGTCAATCCGGTTAGAAATCGATAGGACCCAAACACAGTTAATTAACAACCAGCCAGCCAAATTCAGTATGGAGGAAGACTAACTATGGTCGTCCGCACAACGGCGGCTAGTCCGAAAAAGCGGACCAAATCCCCAGAGGAAACGCGCATAGACGAGAGTGCCAAAGTCCACACCTTCTCTAACCTCAGTGGCGCTATCGAGATCGGGGCGCGAGTGGTGATTGCTCCGGGGACTTCCATCCGCGCCGATGAAGGAACCCCCTTTCACATTGGCGACGACAGCAAAATTCAGGACGGAGCAATCATCCACGGTTTAGAAAAAAGCCGTGTGGTGGGAGATGACGGCCGAGAATATTCGGTGTGGATCGGCCGGGGCAGCTGCATCACCCACATGGCACTCATTCACGGGCCTGCCTATGTGGGCGATCGCTGCTTTATCGGTTTTCGCTCCACCGTCTTTAATGCCCGCATCGGGGCCGATTGCATCGTCATGATGCACGCCCTCGTTCAAGACGTGGAAATCCCCGCCGGTAAATTCGTGCCATCCGGTTCCGTGATCACCAGCCAACAACAGGCCGACCGCTTACCCGATGTCACAGAAATCGATCGAGCCTTCACTCGTCACATTGTCGATATCGACCTCGCCCCCAGCGTCCCGGTCAAGGCCCACAGCCCAGCGACTCCTGCACCGGCAGCCGCTATAAACATCGCTAATGAGACGCTATATAGAAATTCGGTGACACCTATGAGTTTAAATACAAACATTCGAGCGCAGGTTCGCTCCCTCCTCTCCCAAGGCTACAAGATCGGCATCGAATACGCTGACAAACGCCGCTTTAAAACCAGTTCTTGGTTAAGTGCCGGCTTTATCGACGGCGGCCGCGAAGAACAGGTATCCCAATCCCTAGAAGCCTCCCTCAGAGACCTACAAGGCGAATACGTCCGCCTGATCGGAGTCGATCCCGCCGCTAAACGGCGCATACTGGAAATGATTATCCAACGCCCCGAAGACACCCCCGGAGAACCAGCCCGCACCACCACCGCCGTCCACGGCGGTCATGGCAACGGTAACGGCCATTCCGACCTGTCGGTACAAGTGCGTTCCCTGCTGGCCCAAGGACTGAAAATCGCCACCGAACACGCGGATAAACGCCGGTTTAAAACCAGTTCTTGGTTAACTGGACCTGCGATCGAAACCAAGAGCGAAGCGGGCATCATTCGCGATATTGAAGCGATCGTGACTGAAAATAGCGATGAGTACGTTCGCCTGATCGGGATCGACCCGCAAGCGAAAAAACGCGTCGTCGAAATGATTATTCACCGCCCCGGCGGCACCCCCGCTAGTAACGGCAGCGGCAAAGCCAGCAGCTACAGCGCCCCCGCTAGTAACGGAGCCAGTCATAGCAGCAGTGGTAGCTTAAGTGGGGAAACGATCGCTCAAATTCGTTCCCTGCTTGCCCAAGGCTACAAAATCGGCACCGAACACGCGGATAAACGCCGGTTTAAAACCAGTTCTTGGCAGAGTTGCGCCCCGATCGAAAGCAATCGCGAATCCGATGTAATTACTGCTTTGGAAGATTGTTTACGCGAGCATAGCGGCGAATACGTCCGCTTACTCGGTATCGATGCTAAAGCCAAAAAACGGGTTTTAGAAACGGTGATTCAGCGTCCCGATGGTTCGGTGAGTAGTAATGGCAGCAGTAAAACCGCCACCGTTGCTGAACCGAGTTTCAAAAGCTATGCTTCTGGCTCCTCCGGCGGCGGTACTGCCACTTTAACCAGTACCTTAACGGCGGAAACGATCGGTCAGATTCGTTCTTTATTGAACCAAGGTCACAAAATCGGGGCCGAACACGCGGATAAACGTCGTTTTAAAACCAGTTCTTGGCAAAGCTGCACCCCGATCGAGAGCAGTCGCGAATCCGATGTGGTGGCCGCTTTAGAAACCTGTCTGCGCGACCATCAAGGGGAATACGTTCGTCTGATCGGGATTGACTCCCAAGCGAAACGCCGTGTTCTCGAATCGATTATTCAACGCCCTTAATTTCAGGACTCGGCGATCGGTGAAGGGAGATAGGTGTTAGGTGTTGGCAGACCGGGAAAAATACCGGAAACTCTAACCCCTACCCCCTAACCCCCGCTCACTGATCACTGATCACTGAGTAACTGTCAATTATGTCCTTACCCCCCGTTCAACCTATTAGCCGCTCGGAATTCTATGTCAATGGTGATGTCACCATTCATGAGAGTGCGATCGTGGCTCCGGGGGTGATTCTCCGAGCAGCCCCCAATAGCCAAATAATTATCGGTGCGGGTGCTTGCCTGGGTATGGGAACAATTTTAACCGCCTATCAGGGTGTGATTGCTATCGGTGCAGGGGCAATTTTAGGTACAGGTGTTCTAATGGTCGGTCAGGGTGAAATCGGTGAAAATGCCTGTATTGGTTCAACCACAACGATTTTTAATGCTTCTGTGGCAGCGATGTCGCTCGTACCGTCCGGCTCCCTGATCGGAGATACTTCCCGTCAAATTACCATCGAGGTGTCAGCGACCCCATCGGAACCGGAAAGACCCCCTTTACCGGAACCGCAACCCGTAGTCAGTCAAGTGTCCCCAGTCCCGTCCATGGAGGAAGTGGTCGCCGAAACCGTGGCCAGTCCTTGGGATGGCGAGGAAACGGTGGCCGAGGCCAGTCCTGCGGAAACCAGAGAACCAGCATCTACTACTAACCGACCGAATCAAGCATCGGTGGTCGGAAAGGTCTATATCAATCAGTTATTGGTCACGCTATTTCCAGAACGTCATCGTTTTAATGGCAACAATAACCTTAATTCTTGAAGGGGAAAATAATCGTTCACAAGCCAAAAATCTCAACAATAATTACTGAGTAATTAGACCTAATTTATCTAGAGTTCACTGCTGTCTAACTGTCCTCTAGGTACTGGGTATAATTGCTTAAAAATCTAATTCATCTTTAGCGATTGCCGACAATTTTTTGAGGTTGTAATTATTGATAATCTTCCTCAATTAAGGAGTAGTTTTAATCGCTCAAAGCCTGATGAGCAGAAGTTTCTGTGTGTCAATCAGGTAAATTTTTGTTGATTTTTTTGTGTTTTTGTAGAGATTGTCAAAGTTAGATGACGACAGATTAAAGAAACTAATCCCCCCGAGAAAAAAAAACAATCAAAATTTTAGGGATAGAGAAAAAAAATGATCAGAATAGGATAAAGTTCGTGTTAAGATGATCAGTTGAAAAAAACATTAGTGAAAATTGCTCCCTAACTTCGCTCCTAGCAGCAGGGGACAGGAGCTTAAGAAAAATCTATGTCGGTTGACGGCGAGATTTTACAGGTGCGACTAATCATGCAGTTTATGGAGGAATAATCCCAATGGTGCAAGCCAAATCCAAAGGTTTCCAGGCCGGCGTAAAAGACTACCGACTGACCTACTACACCCCCGACTACACCCCCAAAGATACCGATCTACTAGCTTGCTTCCGGGTGACACCCCAACCCGGAGTTCCTCCGGAAGAAGCAGGTGCGGCAGTAGCGGCGGAATCTTCCACAGGTACCTGGACCACCGTTTGGACCGATAACTTAACCGACCTCGATCGCTATAAAGGCCGTTGTTATGATATCGAACCCGTACCCAACGAAGATAACCAGTTCTTCTGTTTCGTTGCCTATCCTTTAGATCTATTTGAAGAAGGTTCCGTCACCAACATCCTCACCTCGATTGTTGGTAACGTTTTCGGTTTCAAAGCTCTACGCGGTCTCCGTTTAGAAGATATCCGTTTCCCCGTCGCTTTAATCAAAACCTTCCAAGGTCCTCCCCACGGTATCACCGTTGAACGGGACAAATTAAACAAATACGGTCGCCCCCTACTCGGTTGCACCATCAAACCCAAACTCGGCCTTTCCGCTAAAAACTACGGTCGTGCCGTTTATGAATGTCTCCGCGGTGGTTTAGACTTCACCAAAGACGACGAAAATATTAACTCTCAACCCTTCATGCGTTGGCGCGATCGTTTCCTTTTCGTCCAAGAGGCGATCGTTAAATCCCAAGCAGAAACCAACGAAGTTAAAGGACATTACCTCAACGTAACCGCTCCTACCTGCGAGCAGATGATGCAACGGGCTGAATTCGCCGCCGAAATCAAAACCCCCATCATCATGCACGACTACCTCACCGGTGGTTTCACCGCTAACACCACCCTGGCGAAATTCTGCCGCGACAAAGGGTTACTGCTCCACATTCACCGGGCAATGCACGCGGTTATCGACCGTCAGAAAAATCATGGTATCCACTTCCGCGTTTTAGCTAAGTGCTTACGTCTGTCCGGTGGTGATCACCTGCACTCGGGAACCGTTGTCGGTAAACTCGAAGGTGAACGCGGCATCACGATGGGTTTTGTTGACCTAATGCGTGAAGACTATGTAGAAGAAGATCGCGCTCGTGGTATTTTCTTCACCCAAGACTACGCCTCCTTACCCGGGGTAATGCCGGTTGCTTCCGGTGGTATCCACGTTTGGCATATGCCGGCGCTGGTGGAAATCTTCGGTGACGATTCCTGCTTACAGTTCGGTGGTGGAACCCTCGGCCACCCCTGGGGTAACGCACCGGGTGCCACCGCTAACCGTGTGGCTCTGGAAGCTTGTATCCAAGCTCGTAACGAAGGTCGCTCCTTGGCCCGCGAAGGTAACGACGTTATCCGGGAAGCTTGCCGTTGGAGTCCTGAACTGGCTGCCGCTTGCGAACTCTGGAAAGAAATCAAATTCGAGTTCGAGGCTATGGATACCCTCTAATACAGCCCTTCAGAAGGTTGTTAGCAGTTATCGGTGCAAAATAATGCCGGGGACTTGCCCAAAATCGGCAAGCAGTCGCTAGAATTTCAACACTGATAACTGTCTAGCCAATAACTGAAAACTGTATAAAATGTATCCGAAAAAAGTTGTTCAAGATACCGCGAAAGTCTTACAAAGTTACCTAACTTACCAAGCGGTTCGCACGATTATCGATCAATTGTCAGAAACTAATCCGACTTTGGCTATTTGGCTGAGTCACTATACTTCTAGCCATTCCATTCAGGATGGCGAGGCCTATATTGCGGGGTTGATGACTGAGAATAAAGAGTTAGTTTTGCGGATCATGACGGTAAGAGAACATCTAGCCGAACAGGTTTTAGAGTTCTTGCCAGAGATGGTAAAAACGGGAATTATTAATGACAATACCGAACATCGTCGGCAACTTTTGGAACGTCTCACCCGTACTGCTATAAGTCAACCAGAGACATCGGAATTAAATCTCGATGTTGATGATCTACCCAACCCATAAGGAATCAAGAAACCCATGAAAACTTTACCTAAAGAGAAGCGTTACGAAACTCTTTCCTACTTGCCCCCCCTCACCGATCAACAAATTGCTAAACAAATTCAATACATGATCGATCAGGGTTATATTCCTGCTGTGGAATTTGAAAAAGATCCCAAACCCGCGGATTATCATTGGACGATGTGGAAACTGCCTTTATTCTCTGTTTCTGGCCCCCAAGAAGTTCTTAATGAAGTTCGCGAGTGCCGCACCGAGTATTCTGATTGCTACATCCGCGTTATCGCTTTTGACAACATCAAACAATGTCAAACCATGAGCTTTATTGTTCATAAACCCAACGCCGGCCGCTACTAATTTGGCTGTCATCTAATTATTAACTATTGAGGGGGGTTCTTAGACCTCCCTTTTTTTCTATTTGTCTGGTAGAATTTTTAGCAAGAGTGAATCCGAGCTAGAAATACTATGAGAGAAATCGTTTTTTAGATAAGCGGAGGAGCTAGAAACCCAGCGATCGATGGTTAGGGATGCGGTTCACTGTCATTTTCTCGGTGAGTCAACCCGTCTTCAATTAATTGGGTTACATATTGTTGGCTGAAAAAGTCAGAATATAAAAGTTACTATGTAAAGGGTAAATTTATCCCAAAAAGTAATTAGTGGAATTTTCGACAAAAAGATATAGTTAAACCTGTCTAGGCAAAAGAAAAGATTAACAAATAAAAAAAAATGAGACTTGTTTAAGTTTGAGGTGTATCACAGTCTCACGGCATAATATTAATTTACAATTTACCTCAGCTGCTTTAGAAGGTCTAGAGTTAGTACAATAATATTATTAAGATTGAATAAATTTTAAACAGGCGACTTTAATATAACTTGTGGAGAGAACCTTTAGATAATCGGAGACACATTTGGCTTGTTGGGCGAGTCTCTGAGTGTAAACTTGAGCCATGACATGAGATGATGATAGCTGAAAAACAACTTAAAAGGCTATTTCAAGCCTTCAAAGAGCGTGACGATGTTGCTTTTTACAGAGCGGCGGAGTCTCTTATTGCCGATGAATTAGCCGCTAATCATCATGCTCTTGCTCAAGAGCTACAGCAAGTTTTAGGAAAGCAACCGTTGAAACAGATTCCACAGAATGGATTAAGATTACTCCCTAAAGATCGTCGCAGTGGCGAGGATTTAGTTATACTTGAAGAAAGCTCTATAGATTCAACTCAAATTGTTTTTAATCAAGAAACTAAAGCTAAAATAGAGAGAGTCTTAGATGAGCATCGTCAACGACAAAAATTAGCTAAGTATGGATACTTACCAAAGACTAAACTTCTTTTCTGGGGGCCTCCTGGGTGTGGTAAAACGTTTACCGCAAAATATTTGGCGTATGAACTTGGGCTTCCAGTAGGTTTATTAAGATTAAGTGCTGTTATTTCTAGTTTTTTAGGAGATACTGCTTCTCATCTCCAGCGTGTTTTTAATTTAGCTAACACAACTCCAATGGTACTGCTTTTAGATGAAGTTGACGCAGTGGGCAAGAATCGAGATGATCCTAATGATGTGGGGGAACTCAAACGAGTTGTTAATAGTTTACTGCAAGCTATGGATTCTTTTGATTCATCCAAAAGTATTGTCATTGCAGCGAGTAATCATCAATATTTACTAGATCCTGCTTTGTGGAGACGATTTGATGATTTGATTGAATTTTCCTTACCCACTAAAACCGAACGAGAGTTTTATCTTCAAAGTCTTTTAAATGGAGTTTATTTTGATGGCTCACTGGAATATATCGCTAAGAATATGAGTTCACTATCGTATGCAGATATTCAACGTATCACGATAGAAGCTATTAAAACGATGATTCTTGAAGGTCGAGAACAACTTCAAAGTCAAGATATTTCCGAGCAACTTAAAGCTTTTAAAAAAGCCTCATCTGAAGCAAGAACAAAAACTAGGATAATTGTGTAATGAACCCAGATTTTCCCCTCTTATCTCTCACTCAACCTCAAACGGCTAAACGTGGTAAGGAACGACCTCGTTTGCTGCCACTTTCACCAGAGAAAATCCAACAGCGAAAAGAGAAAGCTGATAATTTAAGACAGCAAGTTAGAAGGATCTCTCGTCAACTACAAGAAATGTCTGAAGAGGAAAGAAAGGCCGTATTAATTAAACTGGAACATGAACAAAAAATTAATTTAAGTGGTACAGGTTTAAAACCAATTGCTGAATCTACGCAACATTTTACTCTTGCTGTTCCTCGAACTGAAAAATTAGATAAACTTGAAGAAAAAATTGAGGAATTTGGGGAAGGAGACTTAAAAAGAGGGCAACCCCCTAATAAAGATTTTGCCTATCTTAATACGATAGAAGAAGCTTCTCCCCAAGACCGTCTTTGCCAAGTGTTTTTTGAGCAATATGATGAATTAATTCAGAAGGATTGGATTATTTTTGAGATTGAAATGATGTCTTTAGAAAGGGGGAAAAAGCAGCAGAGACAGGAGTTATTAAAAATACGAGAAGAAATAAGCAAACTATTTGAGAGTGGGACTAAAGGAAATTTATTTGAGCATGAAGAAATCAAAGGAACTTGTCGTGCTGTAATTCGATGTACCGGAGAAGTTTTTCAAGAATTAGTAGAAGATAGGAAGTGGCAAACTAAAATAGTCTATTTTGATGCTCGTCCAGCCTTTGAAACATTTCATCAAACACTAAGAAACTTTAGTGTTGAAAAATTAGGTGAATTTATCATTCCTCCCTCAGATGCACCAATGGTCTGTATTGTAGATTCAGGCGTTACGATTGAAAATCCTTTTCTAAAACCTGTGGTGAGAGAAGATTTAATCCTTTCTTTTCTTAGGACTGAATCAGATAAAGATAATCCTAACGATGAGTGTGGACATGGTTCTGGTGTGGCTTCTTTAGCTTCTTATTATGCTTTAAATTTATATCAAAATGCAGAAAATAGTGGTAAGATGTGGATTGCAAGTGCTAGAATTTTAAATAAGGATAATGAAATTGAGGATGAACGATTATTTTCAAAAATACTAACAGAAGTCGTGGAGACTTTTGAAAAAATTGGAATTAAAATTTTTAATTTATCCCTTCAATTTATAAATCGAAAATGGCATGAAGAAGCAAAGCGAACGATTCCTCGTCGTTCTTGGATAGCTAGGACGATTGATAGACTTTCGAGAAAATATGATGTAGTTTTTATTACAGTTACAGGCAATATATCAACTTCTAATGTCAAATACTATTATGGGGATGGATTAGCTTATCCAGAATATTTTATAGACGATGAAGCCTCAATTTATGACCCTGGACAAGCATCACTCGCTATTACAGTAGGTTCTATGAGTCCTACTACTCAAGCAGTAGGACAAATAACAACAGCAATGGCAATAGCAGAAGAACATCAACCTTCTCCTTTTACTCGTTGTGGACCTGGAATTAACCGTGAAATTAAACCTGAGTTAGTGGAATATGGTGGCAATTATTTATTAGATCAAAATGGCGCAGTAAGAGAAAATCCGGGGATGAATGTAATAATGGCAAGTCATCAACTGACACCTGCAATTACTCATAAGTCAGGGACAAGTTTTGCTGCTCCTCGTGTTGCTCATAAAATGGCTCGTATTCTCTATGATATGCAGTCTCTTGGTTTTTATGATATTTCTGCCTCTTTATTGAAAGCACTAACCGTTAATTCTGCTACTTACCCTCCCTATTATGGAAATTTTGACAATTTTAAGCAGGCAATGGATGAGAAAAAACCTAAACATTGGTTAAATGTGGTTGGTTACGGAATACCAGATGATATCAGAGCAACGGAATGTGATAAATACACGGCAATTCTAATATTCCAGGAGAAAATTCAACCTAATACTGTCAAGTTTTTTGATATTCCTGTTCCTGAGTGTTTAGTAGAAACACCACCAACAAAAGTAAAACGGTTAACTGTTACAGTGGTTTATGCTCCTGAAGTTCAGCGATGGGGATTAGAAACCTACTTAGGAACAACCCTTAAATGGCGAATGTTTAGAGGCAATGTGGATCAAGAAGAAGTTATTAAGTATATGTCTGTAGAAGAAGAGGAGAATGATGAGGAGACTGGAGAAAATCCCAAAGAATTAAAATTTGAACCCGGTATTACTCTACGTTCTAGAGGAACAGTTCAACATGGAATATGCGAGTGGAAGCAACACAAACCTGTGTATAGTCAAAACTGCTACACATTAGCTATTGCTGCTTACGAAAAATGGAATCGTGAAAATCCTGATCCTGTATCTTATGCGGTAGTTGTACGCCTTGAAGATACGACACAAACAGCAGATGTTTATGTGGAAGTTCAGAATATCATGGCACAACTTGAAGTTCAAGCTAGAAGCAATATTTAAAAACGCTATATCTAAGACTTCATAGCTAATAAAGTCAATAAAAAGCGGGTATTATCATAAGTGATCTATTTATTTAGGATTGCTATAGCTGGACTTCCCCCCTTGACAAAAGACCATAACCCGTGCTGTATCTGATGTGCCGTTACTGGGTACAAATTAAGGAAACCCCAAATAAATCTAACGCCTTCGAGCCGTTGCTTTTTTATTTTTTGATTCGATTCGTCAAACTATACCGATATTTTCTAGGTGTCGATAGCCTTGAATAGAGGTTCCTTTTAGGTTCAAAAATTTGTCAACTATCATAAGTAAAATACTCTCGTTTTTGGCGATTATATCAAATCTTAACTCTATTGTCTATCTTTGTGGCCTTAACTTGTTTGTGCCTTAAGTCCTTCCCTATATGAATTTTAGCTTTTATTTTAAGTTAATTATTTGCATAACAATTCTGGAATAGCCTATTTTTCCGATTTTATTGATACAAAGAGCGGGTGAAATCTAAAACTTTTTGTTGCTTTTCTTTGGGTAATTTATCGATTAAAGCTGTTAGCTTTTCTGTTAAAGATAACCAAGTTTTGTTCTGAGCTTTCCAGATGACAATAAATTGCTGCATTGGGAGAGAACAAAGGGCTATAGTTTCCCCTAGATTATTACTAAATTCAATTTCGTAACAACCATCATTGTAGTCTTCAACAATTGTCCCTTGTTCTCCCATTATTAAGTTATGTTCAGGCAAGTCAACTAATAATTCCACAAGGTCAAATAATTCTGGTTTAATCATGGTCTTTTTCTCACATATAAAGTTACTAATTTAGCTGTATCACTATCAGGCTCAACAATCCATCCAGTCCTCACTATTTCTTGTTGCCCTGGTTCAATTCCTGTAATTTCTAGGTCAACTTGATAGCGTTTGCCATGTCGATCTGTACTTTGATAAACAGCTTTTGCTTCAAGGGATTTGTTAGCGATTTGTTGTAGAAGTGGCTCATAATTATCTTGAGTATATCCTAAGTGGCGTTGAAACATGATGGCTTTATTTAATCCTTTTGGATTGTCTAAATTGAGAGCATATTGGGTTAATTTTCTAGAATCTATTTTGACTTTGTTGACAATATCTTTTAATTTCATTGGAATTAAGACGATTATTAATTTTGACTTTGCCTCTAGTTTCATATTTCATAAGGGAGCATCTCACCCTTGCAATAAGTAGAAATGCTTAATGAGATCAATAAAAAAGTTAAAAAAGGCAACCATTTAGCTCTGGACTTTACCCGTACAAAAATACTAGCTATGGCTAAAAGTCTTACAGAGCCTGAGTTAAAGCCATATAATACCAATGAGCTACTGAACACAAAATCCTGAAGTCTTTATGCAGATAGGGTTTGCGGCAAAATTTTTCAAATTCGACCCTTAGACCATTATAGCTTGTTTCGGGGCAGAAAACCAGCAAAAACATGGCTACAGAGGGAATTGCTTACTCTAAAGATTAATGACATCATCTGTGATCATAAGGTTAGCGATCACCATACAGCCAACTCCACAGAATCGCTCTACTCTAGATACAGTCAACGGTACAGCCATTTTCAAGGGGAAAATGTACCCAGTAGCGTCTTTTCAATTTTTTCTGAGAAGCGACCTGCAGTAAGGGTAAGGGTTCCGCCCTAATGCCAATAAACAGCGATCTTATCTCCCCAAGCCTAGATTATACTGTTCGGATATGCCCTGCCCTACAGTTTGAGTTTTCAAGGTTATGGGTGCTAGTTTTCGGTACTTGTTAGAGTCTATAAGCTGCGCTGGTATTGGAACTTTTAGTACAAATGCTCAAACTGCACCAGTCAAGATTTAATGGGTGAAAAGTATGTTAACATCGCTGACTCTTCGGAATTTCAAAAGCTATCAGGAGGCAACCTTGTCTCTAGCACCCATCACCTTTTTAATCGGTGCTAATGCGTCAGGTAAAAGTAATACACTAGAAGCAATTCGCTTACTTTCGTGGTTAGCGAAAGGCAGCAGGTTAGATGACATTGAACGCAACATTCAAAGCGGGAATGCAATTGCTCGTGGACAAGCGATCGATCTTTTCGGTGCAGAAAAACAGTATTTTACCTTGGGAACACACATTGATAACGCTCCTGACGGTTGGACTGATTTCGAGATTGAAATTGGGCTATTATCAGACCAACTTATTATAATCGGAGAAAGTGTCAGTAAAGCTAGTAAAGATCAGGAATTAACACTTTACAAAATTGATGGCGATCCCAACTCACACACCGATGAAATTAGGGTGATGTATAACAATTTTAAGACAGGTAAAAATAAGCCTCATATACCTTGTTCTAACCGACAAGCCATTTTTTATCAATTGGAAACTCCCAGTCGGTTCCAGCCAAGTCATACTCAATCACAAAAAATTATTCCAGCAGTTACTAAAGTAATTCGAGAAACCTTGAGAAATATTGTCTTTCTTGATCCTCGTCCAGCAGTAATGCGGGATTATGCTTACGCTAAAGATGATGATATTAAAGAAGATGGCTCTAACCTTTCTAGTGTTCTTTACGCAGTTTGTCAGCAGGGAGAGACTCAAAAAAACAAGTTGCTTGACTTCATTCGTTCATTACCAGAACAGGATATTACCGATATTCGCTTTATCATTACAGACCGCAAGGATGTTATGGTGAAACTAATAGAGTCTTTTGGGAACAAAGAACATCAGATAGATGCTCCTTTGTTGTCTGATGGTACTCTGAGAGTTTTAGCGATTGCTGCAACTCTACTAAGTGTAAATTCTGGAACTTTCGTAATTATTGAAGAGATCGATAATGGTGTTCATCCCAGTCGTGCAGATAATTTAGTTAAGCAAATTCGGGAGATCGCCTTAGAAAGAAAACTGAGGGTACTGATCACCTCCCATAACCAGGCGTTATTAGATGCAGTACCCGATAGTGATATTGGAAATGTACTTTGTTGTTACCGAGAGAGTTTGGCTATATTTGAAAAACTTATTGGCATGGTCTAATTTTAACTCCCCTGATAACTTAAGTACCTAAGCAAAATTAATTACACACATCTAACCACCTCTTGCCTCTTGCCTCTTGCCTTTTGCCTTTCTTCACTAGGAAATTAATTTTGCACGACTACTTAAGAAGTAAACTTTACCATCTTTTCAGTTCTCTATCCAATGACACGATCGACTATTTGACGGGATGGTCTTGGATTTTAGAAGCTCTAGCTAGGTCTGTCAGGACTTTAGAAAAATGGTATTCGCTTGTCCCCGTCTGGGCCAGTTTCCCTAGCCATTGCCTCATAACTGATATATTTAATGAAAAACTGGGCAATCTAGGACTAGACAGCATCGTGATAAGGGGGATAAGACTTTGGACTCTGCTAACGCTCGGAAAATTCTCGGCTATTTCATCGAAGAAGCAAAAGAACACCTGGAAACTTTGGAACAGGGGATTTTAGACTTAGGCAATCTCGTCAACAACAATGAACAGATGAACGAGATGTTTCGTGCCGTCCATTCCGTCAAGGGGGGGGCGGCCATGTTAGGTTATGGCAGTATCCAAAAAACTGCTCACCGTCTTGAGGATGCTCTTAAAATACTGAAAGAAAATCCCCTAGAAGTGGATCAAAAATTAGAATCTTTGTTCCTCAAGGGTTATGATCTGCTTCAGATATTGATCGATAAGCTGCAGAGTCCCTTGGGTTTGCAAGGCGAGGAAGCTGACGCTATCGTTAAAAACGGTGAAGCGACTTTTGCCGAATTACACGCCCATCTTAACTATCTTCTGGGCCAAGTAAAATCCACCCCAGCTATTGCGGCGGCCTCTTCTATTTCTATCAGCGTCAGAGATATCCTCAAACAGATGTTACAACTGTTCAAACAGCAAGAAACCAGCGCTTCCCGTCAGCAATTACAAAAATTAATTTTACCTCTGTCTCAATTGGCTTCAGAACAGCAACAATGGCAATATTTAGTTAAAAATGCCCAATCGGCCCTGGCTAACCCCAAACATTCCTATCGTACTCTCGCCCCAGTTATTATTAAGGAGTTAAAACAAGCCGGTGATTTATTAGAATGGGGTCGCGGGGAAGAAATCACCGTCAGTCAAGAATTGCAATTATTAGCCACCGCCAAATTACCACAAATCCTGATCACCCTGGAACCGGAATTAGTAGCTAGTACCCTGCTGCAAATGTTCAATCGCCAACAGGTCTCGCAACTGGTACAGTTATTACAAACGAGACGTTAACAGCTGCCCCGACGTAACTAATTGTGCGCCCACCGAGGTGGCAATAATCCTCGATGGTGAATTGGGATAGAGCCAAACCAGAAAAAGCTAAGATATGGCAAGATAAAAACTTAATGCTGATGGCTGACCAATATCAGACCTGAGGCAGCATCTCTTGAGTCACCGGTCAAGCCGGGATTTACTGAGAGTAAGCGATCTGCTAGAGTTTTAACGTTCGTTAAATTTCTCGGGCAGAGAAAACAAACAAAACCATAATGGTGTTACTGGGTGTGTGGAAGTGCTTAAAAATCTCAATTTTTCGAGGCGATACTCCTCGCTGGCCCTGCTGCTGGCTATTTTCGGATTATTTCACGGGACGGTAATGGCCGAAGAAGAACCCCCAGAGACGGTTTTTCCCCGCGTCGAGCAACTAGTACAGTCTCCTCCCGCGACGGCAGAAACTACTCCACCCGTGGCACCAGCGCCGGAAACCCCGACGGAAACCCCAACCCCCCCGGAAACTCCCACAACGGCCCCACCGGCGCCGGCAGAGGAGTCGCGAGTTTTGGTGGCTGAAGTGGTAGTAGAGGGGGCCGATCGAGAATTAGAAAATCTAGTTTATAATACCATTCGCACCCGACCCGGACGCAGCACGACTCGATCGCAACTACAAGAAGATATTAACGCCGTTTTTGCCACGGGTTTTTTTGCCGATGTGCGGGCAGTTCCCCAAGATACGCCCCTGGGGGTGCGAGTCACCTTTGAGGTGCAACCTAACCCCGTTTTTCAGGGGGTACAGATTCAAATTGCCCCGGAAACCCTGGACAAATCGATTTTACCTGCCGGGGTGGTCGAGGAAATTTTCGCCGGTCAATACGGCAAAACCCTGAATTTGCGGGAATTACAGGCGGGGGTAAAAAAAATCAATGACTGGTACAGCAAAAACGGCTATGATCTGGCCCAGGTAATCGGTGCGCCGCAAGTAACTCCCGATGGTCGGGTGATTCTGGTCATTTCCGAAGGTTTAATCGAAAAAATTCAAGTACGCTACTTTAACGTCGAACAGGAACCGGTCAAGGGTAAAACCAGAGAATTTATCATTACTAGGGAAATGCGCCTAAAAGCGGGGGATATTTTTAACCGCAATACGGCCCAACAGGATTTACAGCGTGTTTTCGGTCTCGGTTTATTCGAGGATGTGCGTCTGTCTTTTTCTCCCGGCAGCGACCCAAGGGAGGTGATCGTTAACGTCGATGTGGTGGAAGGTAATACCGGTTCCCTGGCCGCTGGGGGTGGTATTAGCTCGAATGCGGGCTTATTCGGGACTGTTAGCTATCAACAGCGCAATTTTGGCGGTAATAACCAAACTTTAGGGGCAGAATTCCAGTTAGGGGAACGGGAATTTTTATTCGATCTGAGTTTTTCCGATCCTTGGATTGCCACGGATAACTTCCGTACTTCCTACACGGTGAACGTTTTCCGGCGACAGTCGATTTCTCTGGTTTATGATGGGGAAAATTCCTCGATTCGGACGCTTAACGATAATGATAGTCCCCGTATCGTCCGGACGGGTGGCGGTATTACTTTTGTCCGTCCTTTGGCCCCCGATGTGTTTACGAAACCAAAATGGGTGCTTTCCCTAGGCTTTAACTATCAACAGGTACAGGTGCAAAATGCCAATGGTGACATCTCCCCCGTCTCTGCACCTCTCAATGGTTTTGGTAGTCAACAACTGGCTTTTAGTTCCTCTGGGATTGATGATCTACTTTCCCTAAATATTGGCGCTATTCGAGATTTTCGCGATAATCCCCTGCAGCCCACCAGTGGTTCTTTCCTGCGTCTAGGTTTAGAACAAACTATTCCAGTCGGTTCTGGCAGTATTTTAGGCACTCGTGTTCGGGGTAGTTACAGTTACTTTATCCCCGTTCGCTTTATTAATTCCTTTAATCTCTTTGAAACCGATATTTTTAAAGGTCAGCAATCCCTCGCTTTTAATGCGCAAGCAGGGACAGTATTAGGCGATTTACCCCCCTACGATGCTTTTATCGTTGGGGGTAGTAACTCTGTACGGGGTTACGCCGAGGGGGAAGTGGGTAGCGGTCGCAGTTATTTCCAAGCCACCGCCGAATATCGTTTCCCCATAGTAGCAATTATTGGGGGGGCGTTATTTGTCGATTTCGGCACTACTGTTGGTTCCCAAGGCGATGTCCCCGGCCAACCCGGGATTGTCCGGGATTTACCCGGTACCGGTCTCGGTTACGGTTTGGGTGTTCGGGTACAATCTCCCGTCGGCCAAATTCGGGTTGACTACGGTTTTAATGTCGATGGTGGTTCTCGTCTCCATTTCGGTATCGGGGAAAGATTCTAATCAGTTATCAGTTATCAGTTATCAGTTATCGATAAATTTAGTTTTTTTGTTGTTCACTGATCAAAGCTTTATTACTTAATAATTATGGTTTCTACTATCGCTAAACAATTTGAATTATCGGGAATTGGCCTGCATTCAGGGGAAATGACACGGGTGCGCGTCTGTGAGGCAAACCCCGGGGAAGGACGTTATTTTGTCCGCAGAGATTTAGCCAATCAACCGATTATTCCCGCTCTAGTTTCTTCGGTTTACCAAACGACTTTATCAACGGAATTGGGACAAGGAGAAGCAAAAGTTAGAACCGTTGAGCATTTATTAGCGGCCTTAACCGCTTTGGGGGTAGAGGACGCTCGCATTGAGGTGGATGGTGCGGAAATTCCCCTCCTCGATGGTTCGGCCAAAATCTGGGTGGAAGCGATCGAAAATGCTGGTTTAAATAACTCTTTTTCTCCATCAGATTTAACTATTTCTCAACCGATTTGGTTGTACGAAGGAGATGCTTTTGTGGCGGTGATTCCTTCTCCTGAATTACGTTTTACCTACGGCATCGATTTTACCTATAAACCCATCGGTAATCAATGGTATAGTTGGAGTCCTGATCAAGAAAGTTTTCGAGATGCGATCGCGGCTGCCCGTACTTTCGGTTTTGCCGATCAAATTGAATATCTGCAAAAGGCTGGTTTAATTAAAGGAGGCAGTTTAGAAAATGCTTTAGTCTGCGATCAAAATCAATGGTTAAATCCTCCTTTACGCTTTGAAAATGAACCAGCAAGGCATAAATTATTGGACTTAATTGGTGATTTGAGTTTACTGGGAACCATTCCCACCGCTCATTACATGGCTTTTAAAGCTAGTCATAAACTCCACATTCAATTAGCTCAAGCAATTCAGGGTTAATTATTTCTTGGATCAAGGGGACGAACGACAAAAATACCGATGGCTTTGTCCACTTTAGTGATATATTTTTCTAGGTCTTTAGCAATGGTAATTTGACCAGCAGGAGAGGCATGAATTAAGCCAATTTTGCCATCAGGAAAGCGATAAACTAGACCGGTATGGGTGGTATCTAAACCAGGGATATTAGTCACGACACCGATAATATCTCCAGCTTGTAGTTGTGGATAAATATCTTTAATCTTAGCGGTGGGAATATAGTTTAAGGATAAGCTTTCTAATCCTCGTTCTACCTGTTGAATACAATCATAATTACTTTGAGTTTTTAACTGGGGATATAGAGGGCGATTTTTACTCATAAAGTTGAGCTTTTTGTCAAGAGTAATTCCACCTAATTTTTGAGTTATATTTTCTAGATTGCCCCGTTTTTGGTTGTCATTAATCCAATCGGAAAAGTAATGCAGACGACTACAATAACCGTCGAGAATACCGTGGCGATAACGTTGATTTAAAACCTGCTGACTAAAAGCAGAATACTGATAATTTTTTAAAGCAAAATTGTGACTCAAAGCGAGAACTGTTTCCACAAACAGGACACAATCAAACTCTTTTAAAGAGATAAATAATTTTTCTGTTGCCGAGCGATCGAGTAATCCTGCTTGATATTTTGCTCCTAAAAACTGAGTGGCGATATTCTGGATTATATCAGCCATGGGTAAGCGATCGAGTTGTTGATTTTGAGCGTACTGCACCAGTTTTTTATAATTAGGATCGCTGACTTCTCGAGCAAGAATAGTTTCCGATCGAGCTATACTCAAGGGAATTAAAACAGGATTAATTAATAAATAGGGTAAAGTTATCCAATTAAAAAACATTTTCGATCGATTACTGAAAATAATAGGGTTTATCACCGACTAATACAAATTAACTATCAGAGTTGTCAACTGTTAAAATCTGCTAGGTTTAGTTGGTGTTTCTCATTATATTCTACTCTATATTATAGATAAATTTATTATCAATATCCTCAAATTATTTAGGCTCTAAAGAACCTGTCATGTAAAACTATTAACAACTCATGCTTGTAAAGCCTATATACTAAAGCTTTGAGTTTTTGTTAGATTGATATTTATCAACTGTAGAGCATTGCTGGGCAGAGAGGGAGTTTGAGGAATTTTCTACAGTGTAAGTTCGGCAGAACCTTTTTTTAAAATGCCTTGTAGTTGGCCATTGACCATGTTTTTAAATTCTAAACGAGCCAATTTTTCCAAATAATTTTGATCCAGATTTTCCGCCTAATTAGGGTTTGCTGAAAAAGTTTGTTGGTGGGGTTAGGAGTCGGTCGTCAGGAGTTTCAGGCTTTGTTGCCCTCTTTTTTGTATTATTTTTGTACTAAAAAAGGATAATGCCAGGTTTTTGAAGGTCTCAATCCTATTTTCGCAGCATGAACATCGGATTTTAACAAGTCAAAAGCCTTATTTTAAAAGGGTTTTACCATTATTCAGCAAACCCTAATTAACTGCAAATTTTGATTAAGGAATAGAGTTTGAGGCTCTATTCCTTGTTTAAATCAATTACACTAACACCAGATCGCGGTTGACATTGAATCCTGTAAGGGTTATGAAGTTCTCTAGGATAGCGAATTGCTGATTATTAAAGGATAACGCTCCATTCGTACTGTTGTAAGAGAACTGACTGGTGGAAGTTGCTCCGAATCCTGCTTTATCAACACGAATTTGATCGGACAAGCTAGGCGATGCCAGCTGGACAGTGAAATCCGTAATTCGATCCACACCTTCACCTAGTTTGTAAAAAGTAAAGATATCTTTACCTGCGCCGCCCGTAAGAATATCATTGCTAGAATCAACCGTTCCATCTCCTTGAGCGGTGCCACCGGTAAGAACATCATCGCCAGAGTCTCCTATTAGTGTATCGATGCCGGAGCCACCGGTGAGAACATCGCTAAATTGACTACCTGTAAGACTATCATTACCTTCGCCACCTCGTATAGATACGTGTCGTCCGTCAACGGGTGCAGTGGGTAAGTTAGTGAAATTGATCACATCGTTGTATTTACTGCCGATGACCGATTCAATGTTTAGGCGATTAGAACTAGCACCAGTAATAGAAATTCCAGAGCTTGCGAGAGAATAACTTACTTGGTCGTATCCTTCTCCTCCATCGATAGTATCATTTACTCCACCGGCGACAATGAAATCATCTCCCGTGCCACCATAAATTGCATTAGCTCCCGTTGTGCGACCCTTAAGAATATCATCGCCATCTTGCCCATAGATACTGACAACGCCTGTAGTGCGATTACTATCAGGAACATAGATATGTTCTCCTGCTATTGTTCCGTTATAAGTTAAACCAGTGACTGTTGTGCCATTTTTAACGGTTGTGCCAATCACAGAATAGGTTGGATACACCTTGAGTAAACTTTCCATGAACTGTGTTATGCCCATGTTTTGCCCATTCATTGTGGATAAAGTATCTGGGCTGAATCCCAATCGCAAGAAAGTTGAAGCTTGATTGGTTTGATTGTTGTAGGCAACTTCTACGGTTGTTTGTCCGCCACTATTGGTGGCGATATTAAACTTATAGCTTTCATTGGTTGCCAATTTAGGTAGGGTTATGGTGTCTATCCCGGGTTGAAAATCTAGAATTTCTACGAGGGAGCGACTTTGAGTAACCTTCACTGTTCCCCATCCTTGACTTCCTTGGCCGGCAAAGAAATCACCAATTCCTCTTAAGTTATTCTGATATTCTTCAATATCTAAGGCATAGTTAACTTCGATATTGGCAAGATCATTGGCTAAGTGGAGTGTTGCGGCCGCTACATTAATAACGGCTTCGACAGCATTAGAACCATAAGGTAAAGCACCGGATAAAGCAGTGGCAGCGGCGGCGGCATAATCAATTCCTGCCCCCGTTACAGCAGCAGCAATATCTGCGGTATGGCGTTTTTCTCTTACATCCCAATCGGGTTCGACAAGCAATTCGGCAAGTTGTTTGAGTTTGCCTGCATTGAAATCAAGTCCGACAATCCCCGAAGCAGGTTGTATGGCAACATTGAAGATATCGGCTCCCCCACCACCGTAAACCTTTTGTGAGGTGGTTAAACCATCATAGGATTGGAGTTGGAAAATATCGTAGGAATTACCCCCAGAAACCGTAATATTGACGTTATTTGGTTTGTCAAGGGTAAAAAACTGAGAGCCGTTATTGCCGATGGGTTTGAACTGATTAATTTCAACAATCCCCTTCAAAGAAGTGGTACTGTTATAATCGTTCCATTTGCCCGCAGCACCGAAATTCATCCCCACATAATCTTCATTTCCCGCATTATCAGGTTGTCCTGTATTCCAGTTGGTATAAGTGGAAGTTTCACCATTGATCCACTGAAATTGTCCTTCGGTCACTTTATCGGTTAACCCAGTCCAAAATTGCTCAGAACCACCAAACTTAGAGACTAAAAAGTCTTGTTCGGCCTGGGAATTGATGGTGACAAGATTTCCGCCTAAACTAACGGCTTGAGCTTGAGCCTGTTCCCAAGTTCCCGCACCTGTTACCAGATACTTGCTGCCATTCCACTCAAAAAATTTGTTTTCAACAATCCCCTTCAAAGAAGTGGTACCGTTATAATCATTCCATTTGCCCGTAGCACCGAAATTCATCCCCACATAATCTTCATTTCCCGCATTATCAGGTTGTCCTGTATTCCAGTTGGTATAAGTGGAAGTTTCACCATTGATCCACTTAAATTGTCCTTCGGTTACTTTATCGGTTAACCCGATCCAAAATTGCTCAGAACCACCAAATTCCCCAGTTAAGAAATCTTGTTCAGATTGTGAGTTAATCGTCACCAGATTACCGCCTAAACTCTGGGCTTGAATTTGAGATTGTTCCCATGTCCCAGCCGTAATAACGCGGTAAATCGAACCGTCATACTGTTTATAACCTTGAGGTAAGGAGAGGTTATTTACCGTTCCGTATTTGTCTAGATTCTCAAAACCAAAGCCTTGGGCTGTCACACCATCTCGAACGAAAATATCCTTCGCTAATCCTTGACCATTATTTGCCCCCGTACCCCCCTGAACAGAGTTGTTCACAAAAACACTATTGAAAGAGGTTAAACCAGCACCAGTGTTAACAAAAATCGCACCGCCTAAACCGGCTCCACCGCCACCTCGACCCCCAATACCGCCATTACCTGGATTATTGCCACTAACGCTATTACGTCCATTGTTTCCATTGCTTCCATTACCTCCATTTCCGGCAAACTGGCCTCCCAAACCTCCTGCGCCTCCTGCGTCTCCTGCGCCTGTCCTTCCTCCCAGAAGATTTGAGCCGCCGCCGCCGCCGCCGCCGCCGCCGCCGCCGCCGCTACCGAATCCTCCATTGAGGCCGTTTTGACCATTCCCGCCATTACCGACAGTCCAGGCGTTTGAACCGCCTTTACCGCCTTGACCACCTTGACCACTAGCACCCCCCACACTGCCTAGAAAACCGGATGCACCGGGGTTACCCAGTCCACCACTAGCACCATTGTGGCCATTAGCGAATCGATAATTACCACCCTGGCCGCCATTTCCTGCTGTGCCATTAGCATTCCCGCCAAAGGCTCGGTTATTGGCAAAAGTCACATTATTAAGGGTGACATTCCCTGAGTTAATTAGCAGTGCGCCTCCTGCACCTAGTCCACCACCACCACCATTGAAGCCATCGCCTCCTTTGGCGTAACCATTAGCGAGGGTAAGTCTTGATAAGGTGACATTCGCCCCATTAATACTAAAGAGCTGCCGTGCATTTTGACCGCTAATAGTGGTATTGCCATCATCAACAAAGTTAATGTCATTACCGGCACCGATATTCAGGGTACTGTTGAGGTTAATTGTGCCACTAACGCCTGTTAAATCAATGGTGTCTATCCCTGGATTAATATTGGCGTAATCAATGGCAAGACGCAGAGAGCCAATCCCACCATCATTATTGTTGGTGACTTTGAGGAGATTATTGTTGAGAGGATTAATGACAACAATTGAGGAAGTAAGATCGTTGAAAGTGTCAACAAAAGACGTATCTGCGGTGAATGTACGACTTGCTCCTGTAAAGCCAGCATGTTCGTATAAAATAGCGGCAAATCCAGGAGCTACCTTTAATGAACTCAGTTGATCGTTGCCAATGGTTAACGAATTAATATCGTAACTTCCTACTTGAAGGGTTTGGAAAGTTCCAGAATAGGTACTATGTTGATAAATGGTTACACCCTGAGATGTATTCTGCTCAATTTCAACTACTTCACCCCCTAAAACAATCGTTTTACTATCATCCTCATCCTTTAAATTGGCCAGGGTTTCTGCGCTCAAAGTTTCCCCATTGACTAAACGGGAAAAAATATCTCCCTCATCCCCCGCACTATCGGTTGTATTAATTTGAGCGTCAACAAAATGCCCGATTTCCTCAATAATCACATCGGCGATAGTCTTCGCATTTCCTACATTCTCGCTTAAAAATCTTTCATTCAGATAGATTTCATTTTTCTGCTTTGTATAGGCTCCATTGGTTGCTCCTAACACTTCCTCAGAGAGAATTTTTATGGTAGGAACTGCCGTAAAATTACCTTGAGCGAAAGCCTGAAATAATTCTTGGGCAAGAATTTGATTGTAATTATTGCCAAAGGCTACTGACCCATCGCTGAGATTATCAAAAAAAGAACTTAGGGATTGTTGAGCAATAGCAATCGCCTGATTCAAGACACTAGCTTCAGAAGAAATTTGCTGATGATTATTCATTGTCTTTACCTTGGTAAAAGTTTGATAATGATGGAGAAGGAAAAAATCGTCAAAACTAAGCCATCGATAGATACCGAGCGACTGCATCCCACTTTTATCATAAGTATAAATGCTTATCTCTCTACTCGAAACCAGGGCTAAATTTTGAATAGTCCCAATTGTATTTTTGATTTACACCCTTAAGACACTCTGAAAAATCCATTCCTGAATTGTTTGATTTTACCATAATTCTATAAGGCAAAATGTCTTGTCTTTTGGGTTAAAAGTGATTGAATTAATCACTTTTGATATCAGAATAGCTTTTATTTTTGCTGATGGCAATCTATAAAATTAATACTTTTCTAATAGATTTTTTTGAGCAGAATATTAGATTTATATTAGATTTATATTAGATTTTAAAGAGTAACTTTATGGGATAGATCCCTAATTCATTAAACTAGAACAAATAAATTAATCTGGATCGATTGGGAGATTAAACCTGATCTACCTTAACTGAAATCCTCAAAACCCTTTGATATTCTGATTTGTAGCGTTTTCAGACAATGAAAAGAAAGTCTCAAAAAAGCGATAGCCTTCTTCCTTAAATAGTAGAGATGCTATAGATTTTCATCAATGCTAGATTCTGCAACTGATACTTTGCACCGCATCAGCATAATAATTGCGATCAATAAACTCTGAAAGTTTAGATAATACAACGACAACACCCCAAATCCTTGACTAGCAATCGAGGGTTAATGCTTATCAGCCTGAGAAATTTTCAATAGCCTTAAATTATATCACAGCAAGAATAATATGTCAATAGATTAAATATTAATTTTTGTAAAGAAACTCCTGAGCAGTTACTCAGAAAGCTCTTTACCATCTGTTACAAAATATGGCAAGATATTTATCGAATTGTGTCAAAACCCAGAGTAAATGCTCATCAGGGTTACATTTTCTGATACAAAACAGAAACATATATCTAAATACCTTAAACAAAGGGCGATCGTCATCTGATGACGAAAATCCCTTCATACCAGACTCAGCAATAATAAGGAGAACCATCATATATGTTCACTCACGTCAAGTCCACCATTCGTCACATAGTTCCTGACGCGTTGAATGGTCGATCGCTGGTCAAGGTGGTCTATGTCGTGCTAGAACCTCAGTACCAAAGTGCGCTGAGTAGTGCGGTCAGGGAAATCAACGCTAACAACCAGAAACTAGCGATCGAAATTAGTGGTTATTTAATCGAAGAACTGCGCGATGCGGAAAATTATCGCAATTTTCAGGAGGATGTAGCCAAAGCTAATATTTTCATCGCTTCTCTCATCTTTATCGAAGATTTAGCCGATAAAGTTGTGGCTGCTGTCGGTCCCCATCGGGATAAATTAGATGCGGCGATCATCTTTCCCTCCATGCCCCAGGTAATGCGCTTAAATAAGTTAGGTTGCTTTTCCATGGCACAATTGGGACAGTCTAAGAGTGTCATCGCTAACTTCATGAAAAAGCGCAGGGAAAACTCTGGCGCTGGTTTCCAAGATGCGATGTTAAAGTTATTGCGAACTTTACCGCAAGTCCTGAAATATCTCCCTATGGAAAAAGCTCAGGACGCACGCAACTTTATGTTAAGTTTCCAGTATTGGCTGGGAGGTTCCGCAGAAAATTTAGAGAATTTCCTGTTAATGTTGGCTGATAAGTACGTCTTTGATAACAAGGATGACAGTGTAGTTTACAAGGAACCGGTAGTTTATCCAGATCTGGGTATCTGGCATCCTTTATCCCTGAAAATGTTCGAGGATGTCAAGGAATACTTCGCTTGGTACAATAACCGCAGTGATATTGCTGATGACCTCAAAGACCCCTTAGCTCCCTGTGTTGGCTTAATTTTACAGAGAACTCACCTCGTTACTGGTGATGACGCTCATTATGTCGCTCTCGTGCAGGAATTCGAGTCTATGGGTGCGCGAGTCCTTCCTGTTTTTGCTGGGGGATTAGATTTTTCTAAACCGGTAGAGGAATACTTCTGGGATAAAAGCTTAAAAGGAGTGGAAGCGGTTGCTATCGTTGACACAGTAATTTCCCTGACAGGATTTGCTTTAGTGGGGGGTCCAGCGCGACAAGATCACCCGAAAGCGATAGAATCCTTAAAACGTCTCAATCGTCCCTATATGTGCGCGTTACCGCTAGTTTTCCAAACCACCCAGGAATGGGAAGAAAGCGATTTAGGTTTACACCCGATTCAAGTGGCGCTACAGATTGCTATTCCGGAATTAGACGGTGCGATCGAACCTATTATCTTATCGGGCCGGGATGGGGCCACGGGTAAAGCGATCGCTTTACAGGACCGGATAGAAGCGATCGCTCAACGGGCGCTAAAATGGGCTAACCTAAGAAAGAAACCGAAACTCAATAAAAAGGTCGCCATCACCGTCTTTAGTTTCCCCCCTGATAAGGGGAATGTGGGAACTGCAGCCTATCTAGATGTGTTCGGTTCTATCTACGAGGTGATGCAAGCGTTACAAAATAATGGTTATGACTTGCAGGACTTACCCGCATCTCCGAAAGAACTGATGGCAGCGGTAATCCATGATGCCACCGCACAATACCATAGTCCGGAGCTAAATATCGCCTATCGGATGTCTGTGCCTGAATATGAGCGTTTAACCCCCTATTCTGTCCGTTTGGAGGAAAATTGGGGACCACCACCTGGACATCTCAACAGTGATGGACAAAATCTGTTAATCTACGGCAAAGAGTTCGGTAATGTTTTTATTGGGGTTCAACCCACCTTCGGTTATGAGGGGGATCCGATGCGTCTGCTCTTTTCTCGTTCTGCTAGTCCCCACCACGGTTTTGCGGCCTACTATACCTATCTCAATCAAGTCTGGAAAGCAGACGCGGTTCTCCATTTTGGCACCCACGGTTCCCTAGAATTTATGCCGGGGAAACAGATGGGAATGTCTGGGGAATGCTACCCGGATAACCTCATCGGGATGATTCCCAATCTCTACTATTATGCCGCTAATAACCCCAGCGAAGCGACGATCGCTAAACGTCGTAGTTATGCGGAAACTATCTCCTATCTTACTCCTCCGGCAGAAAATGCTGGACTTTACAAAGGGTTAAAAGAACTGAGCGAGTTGATCGGTTCCTACCAAACCCTGAAGGATAGTGGGCGTGGGGTGCAAATTGTCAATACTATTGTCGATAAATGTTTATTGGTCAATCTCGACAAAGATATAAGTTTACCTGATGGTGACACTGCCGATCTCAGTCAAGAGGAACGGGATAATATCGTCGGTTCCGTCTATCGTAAACTGATGGAAATTGAATCGCGCTTACTTCCCTGCGGACTTCACGTTATTGGGAAACCCCCCTCGGCGGAAGAGGCGGTGGCAACTTTGGTCAATATTGCCAGTTTAGACCGGGAAGAGGACGATTTACTTTCCTTACCGCGGATTATTGCTAACAGCATCGGCCGGGATCTAGAGGAAGTTTATCGCAATAGCGATCGAGGTGTGCTGGAGGATGTGGAATTACTGCAAAACATCACCCTCGCGACTCGCGCTGCTGTTGCTGCTTTAGTCAAGTCCCAAACCGACGCAGAAGGTCGGGTATCGATGCTTTCTAAGCTGAATTTCTTGAATATAGGCAAGAAATCGCCTTGGCTGGAAACTTTACAGTCGATGGGTTATCCAAAAGTTGATCCGGTGGCGTTAAAACCTTTGTTTGAATACCTAGAATTCTGTTTAGAACAGGTCTGTGCTGATAATGAATTGGGGGCCCTATTAAAAGCATTGGAAGGAGAATACGTTCTTCCCGGTCCTGGTGGCGACCCCATCCGTAACCCCGGGGTTTTACCGACGGGTAAAAATATCCACGCTTTAGACCCCCAGTCTATCCCGACCCTAGCGGCGGTCAAATCGGCTAAAATCGTCGTGGATCGTCTGTTAGAACGGCAAAAACTGGATAATGGTGGTAAATATCCTGAAACTATCGCTTGTGTTCTCTGGGGAACGGATAATATCAAAACTTATGGGGAATCCCTAGCACAAATTCTCTGGATGGTGGGGGTTCGTCCTCTTCCCGATGCTTTGGGACGGGTGAATAAATTGGAATTGATTCCCCTAGAGGAGTTGGGAAGACCGCGCATTGATGTGGTGGTGAATTGTTCTGGTGTTTTCCGGGATTTATTTATCAATCAGATGAATTTGCTTGACCAAGGGGTAAAAATGGCCGCGGAAGCAAACGAACCGGTGGAGATGAATTATGTCCGCAAACACGCTAGGTCACAAGCAAAAGAAATGGGTTTAACGGTTCGACAGGCGGCCACCCGCATCTTTTCTAATGCTTCTGGTTCCTATTCTTCTAATATTAATCTCGCGGTGGAAAATAGCAGTTGGGAAGACGAAAAAGAGTTACAGAATATGTATCTCAACCGCAAGGGTTTTGCTTTCGACTCGGATAATCCGGGGATGATGGCCGATAATCGTCAGTTGTTTGAAGCATCTTTAAAAACTGCCGAGGCAACTTTCCAAAACTTGGATTCTAGCGAGATTAGTTTAACCGATGTTTCCCATTATTTCGACTCGGACCCGACAAAAGTTGTGGCTAGTTTACGCGATGATGGCAAAAAACCGGCGGCCTATATTGCCGATACTACCACCGCTAATGCTCAGGTGCGTACTTTATCGGAAACCGTGCGCTTGGATACCCGCACCAAGTTACTCAATCCCAAATGGTACGAGGGAATGTTAAGTCACGGTTACGAAGGAGTCCGAGAATTATCGAAGCGTTTGGTTAATACGATGGGTTGGTCTGCAACTGCTGACGCGGTGGATAATTGGGTTTATGAAGATGTGAACACCACTTTTATTCAAGATGAGGAAATGTGTCAGCGTCTGATGAATCTCAATCCTAATTCTTTCCGCAAGATGGTGGGAACCCTGCTAGAAGTTAATGGTCGCGGTTACTGGGAAACTTCTCAAGAGAATTTAGACCGCTTACAGGAACTTTATCAAGAAGTGGAGGACCGTATCGAAGGAATCGAGTAATTGATCTAGTAAAATACCTCAAGGTAGAGAGGCAAAATATCGCTTCTCTACCATTTTTGTCTAGGAAAAACTTACAGTATTTGAATCACTTGTCTTGATCATCTTGTTCGGACTGAATTCTTCTCTCTTTATCCCCTGTAACAAAAACCGTCACCAAACCTGTTAAAGTACCCGCACTCATAATTCCAGATGCCCAAACTTTATCATTAATCCCCAGATAAATAGAGCCACCTAAACCAACTATCGCAATCGTAAAACCGGCAATTTGTCCAAGATAAGAGCGGATATTATCGTTTTTTACCAGTTCTGTTTCTATCTTTCTTCGATGTTCACCTTCTTTCTCCGTCATAGACAAAATCCGATCAGCACTACCGGGCAAAACTTCTTCATATCCTTTTAGAATTGTTGGATGAGGAATCGGGCCAGAGAAGGTTATGCTTTTGTTTATTTGTCCCAGGAGAATCGAGGTTTTAGTTGACTGATCAATAGTCTCATCTTTTAATATTTCATCCGATGAGACTATGGACTCTAAAGGTCTTTCAACTAGCTCACTATTATCCTGGTCTTCTGACTTTTTACTTTCGTCGGACATTTTAAGACAACTTTCCCCCATATTCACAAATGGCATTGTAAATATCTAATCCCGTCTTCATCCAATCAGACTGAATTGCGGCAGCGTCTGGGTTCAAATGTACTTTTTTGCCCACACGAACACGACAACGATAATCTAGATTGGCACGATAAGTCCCCCCTATATCTAGAACAGAGACCAGACCATCCATAAAGTACCGTCTAGGAATAGAGTAATTTTGGGAAGAAATGTCACGATAGTATTTTTTTCCCATAACATCCTCGTTTAAGTTATGCCTACCCCTTTATTCTAGCATTTTATCATAGCAATTTTTTGAATTTATAAGAAATTATCACACTTAACCCATTTTTTACAGTTACAACACATAGCCACTACATTCGTACTATTAATGATCAAGGCAATTGACCGACCTTATCATTAAATCTTGACAAATATAAGTTTAAATTATAGCTATTGCGCCCTAAGAGCGATAATATTTAATATTAACCAGATTTATACCAAAGATAAATCATTATGGAAAACGTCACAGAAACTCCCCTTTTATCCCCTAAAGGAACCTTTCCTGCCGCTGTCGTTAAGGTTATTGACGACTATAAATTAGTAATGAATAGAGGTGAACAAAACGGAATTCGAGAAGGTCAAAGAATGATGGTTTATCGTATCGATGACGAAGAAATATTAGATCCGCATACTGGCGAATCTTTAGGGTTTCTCGAATTAGTAAGAGGTACGGGAAGAATTATTTTTGTTCAAGATAAAATATCTATTATAGAATCAGACAAAAAGCCAGACATAGATTTAAATAAACTTTATTATTTGATCAGAGAATATCATTTGCTGCAACCTAGAGACTTGTCTGAATTATCTTATATCCCTCCCTTGACTCCTTCTGGAATTGAATACTTAGCAAAGAAAGAGTTACAATCAAAAAGAGAAAGAGAGTTAAAATCAATGATTGATAAATTAGGAGAAAGACTACCGTTTGAAAATCCTCAAGTTGGCGATCTAGTCAAGCCTATTTAATCGTTATAATCAAAAATTAGTCCGGTTGTGCATTTTATTCAGCAAAAAAAAGGATTAAGAGGGTTTCTGTCGGGTTGTCGGGTTTCGTAGCCTCAAACCGACCTAGTAATTTACTACCATTTTTGTCTAGGAAAAACTAATTCCCGATTTACCCAGATGTATGAGTCAGGGTGAAACTTTAGAGGAAGGGATTATTAATATTGAAGAAGCGAGCGAATTTGGATAGAGACAGTTTATTTTAGTGATAAAAAAGATATTCCCATGTTTTCTAAAAGATAAAAAAATATCCCCGTAAATTGTTGCGGCGATGCGATTTTTTAAGCATTATTGACCTTCTGACCTCTAAGATCCGAAAATAAACAGAGACGACCCAAACCCATGATTGCTGGTGAGAAGGTCTCTTGGTTGGGGGCTTCTAGATGGCAGCCAGCAAATTCTTGCTGAATTTCTGTTAAGAAATAGGGCCAAATAGTCAAGAAAAAATTACCGCTAAAAATTATTCGATCGATATCTTTAAGACTTTTTTGCTGTTTTTCTAACAAATCATTAACTTTCTGTTTTAAATTATCTAGATATGGTGCAATCACCTTCTTATTTAAGTCCCTGCGACTGACAGTCCAAGTATGACCGGCTAGAGAGGAGGTAAATTCGATTTCTTCTTGGAGGATTAATTTGGTTAATCTAGCGGCTGCCAGTAAAGATTTTTTTAAGGGATTAGTATCGGTGAGATCGGCGAGGGAAAACGGCAAAAAAGAACGCCAGAGAGGATAAATTAACTGAGAGAGTATGGCCTGTTCATAGGTGTTTTCCCCGTAGTTAAAATGGCTTAGAGCGATTGCCGGACGGGATAAAGAGCAAGTTTGCCTTGGGACTTCCAGCAGTGCTAAAGTGGTAGTCTCTCGTTTACCTTCGATCACCAGTAGGGTTTGGGGTTGAGGTTGGTCGCTAGTGGGAATATAGGCCAGAGCAGTAGCGATCGCTGTTTCCAGACTAGAGAGGCAATCGGGGGGTATTAGTTGCGCTGTGAGAAGGGCTTTTTTTAGGTCATCCGTGGGGGTTTCCCCGTCATCGGTGATAATAATAGCTTCTAATCGCTCTAGAGCTTCCCAGAGCCAAGAATCGGTGCTAAAATCCCGATTAGATAGCCAGCTAATTAGATATTCTTCCACCTGATGGCAGGGTAAGAGATCGCTTGTTCCCGTTGCCAGACTCCAAGAAAGAGGATAAAAATCAATCAGTCCCTGGCTTTCCCGAAAAAAGACGATTTTCACCCCTGGTGGTTGTACCTCCATTCCCAGGGACCAACGGGCAACTTCAGGGGTTCGATCGGGGAATAATAAGGGAGAAAGAAGCCCTCTGGCCGATTCTAAATGTTGACGAGTGGCGATAATTGTCTCGGAAGTAACTTCTTGCGGGTTAACTAGAGAGGAAATCACCTTGGCAAGAATCCGATCGATCTCGGTCAGTAGGGAGGAAAAATCCTGTTTATCGGTCACTAGATAATTAAAAATACCTACAACTGTCTATTGTAGAATCACCCACTTAAAACGAACAAAATTTAAATATTAAACCATGGAAGAAAAACGCTATCCTGCGGAAAAATCAGCAGAGATTCAAAAATTATTAGATACAGCCACTTTATTGGTCGGTTTGCCCCCTGAAACCCTCGATCAAGTTACTTTTCATGCTGTCACCCGCACTCATCCTGCTAATCGGGCGATTTTATTAGAAAATGATTGGGGTGGTTCGGTTTACTTTATTCTGGATGGTTGGGTGAAAATTCGTACTTACGATATGTCGGGTAAAGAAGTCACCTTAAATATCGTCGGTAAAGGGGAAATACTCGGAGAAATGGCCGCTTTAGAAGAATCTCCCCGTTCCACTGATGCTATCACCTTAACCACGGCCACAATTAGCAGTATTCCCGCCCAAGATTTTGTTAATCTGCTCAAATCGGAGCCTTTAGCGGGAATTCGTCTTTCTCAGTTAATGGCCAAGCGTTTGCGTCAAGTTAACCGGCGTTTACGTTTACGCGAGGCCGATAGTCTCTCCAGAGTCGCCGATACTTTACTCTTTTTAGCCGAAGGTCAAGGAGAAAAAAGCTACCAGGGTACAGTAATTCCCAATTTACCTCACCGGGAATTGAGTGGTATTAGTGGCCTGGCCCGGGAAACCGTGACCCGCTCCTTGACCAAATTGGAGAAAAAAGGCCTGATTCAACGAGAGCAGCAATCTCTCTGTATTCCTGATCTGGCCGCTTTAGAAAAAGCGATCACCTAAATTCAGTTATCAGTTATCAGTTATCAGTTATCATACTAAATCCAGTTATTAAAGACTGATTATCTATTCCTCCTTTTGCCTTTTGCCTTTTGCCTATTGCCTATTGCCTATCTTCACTAGGAAATTTATTTTGCACGACTACTTATGACTGAAAAATTAACCGGTTTTGGAGTGGTGCTGGTGACAACGGCCAGCGAAACGGAAGCGGAATACCTAGCGATCGCCTTACTTAACGAGCGCTTGGCAGCTTGTGTCAGTATTTACCCGATTCGTTCCATTTATCGTTGGCAGGGACAGATTGAAAACGAGAGCGAATGGCAATTAGCGATTAAAAGCGATTTAAAGCAGTTTGAGCAGTTATCGGCGAAGATACAGGAACTTCATACCTATGCAGTCCCAGAAATCATCGCTTTACCGATTGTGGCGGGTTCTCAGACCTATTTAGACTGGTTAGCCTCCCATACGGGTAGGGTGTCAGAATAGACCAATCGGCAACTTTAGCGAAAAAAATCTATATAATTCTTAATAAACTATCTCAGGAAGCGCAAAAAGTTTTAATCTAGATGCTGATTAAATTTTTAAACATCTGGTTTTAAGACCGATCGCCTCCACGATTGGAGAACTCAGCACATCGTCAAGGGAGATAGTTAAAATCCAATGAGTCTTAAGGCAAGCGGTGGCAGCTCCTTAGCGCGTCCCCAACTCTATCAAACCGTCCCAGTATCTGCCATTACCCAAGCAGAACAACAAGACCGCTTTCTCGATAAACCCGAACTCAATGAACTGATCGCCTACTTCCAATCGGGGAGCAAGCGCTTAGATATTGCCCAAACGCTCACCCGGAACTCCGATCTGATCGTCTCGCGGGCAGCTAACCGGATTTTTACCGGCGGTTCACCCATGGCCTACCTAGAAAAACCCCCCGTGGAAGAAATGGCCCTGGTGGGTGCGGGTAAAGTTATCAACGTCCAGGAAGGGATGAAATTAGGAACCGTTACCTACGCGGAAAGCGGCTCCGGTGGCGGTGGTGGCTTCCTCGGTGGCTTAAAAGGGATTTTCGCCTCTAGCGGCCCGATTCCCCCCGGATTCCGACCGATTAACGTCTCTCGTTACGGTCCGAGCAATATGCAGAAGTCCCTCCGGGATTTATCCTGGTTCCTGCGTTACATCACCTATGCGATCGTAGCTGGTGATACCAGTATCCTGATCGTTAATACTCGCGGTTTAAGGGAAGTTCTCGAAAATGCCTGTTCCATTGATGCCACCATCGTGGCCCTACAGGAAATGCGGTCCGCTTCGATCGAGTATTTCCAAAGAGACAAGGATGCGGCCACTTTAATCAGTGACTATTTCAATATCCTACTGGGGGAATTAAAAGCCCCCACCCCCTCTAATAAACTGCGTCAGCGTCCCAGTAGTGACCAACAGGGTTTAAGTCTTCCCCAAAGCTACTACAACGCCGCCGAAAAACGGCAAAAGTTTGTCATGAAAACCGGTTTATCGGAGTCGGAAAAATCTTCGATTATCAAGGCCGCCTACAGACAAATTTTTGAACGGGACATCACCCGCGCCTACAGTCAGTCCATTTCTGACCTAGAATCGAAGGTGAAAAACGGCGACATCTCGATGAAAGAATTCGTCCGTCGTCTCGGTAAATCGCCTCTCTACCGCAAACAGTTCTTTGAACCTTTTATCAATAGTCGCGCCCTAGAATTGGCTTTCCGTCATTTCCTCGGTCGCGGTCCTTCCTCCCGGGAAGAAGTGCAGAAATACTTCTCGATCGTCTCTAGCGGGGGTTTAGCGGCGTTAATCGATGCTTTAGTCGATTCTCAGGAATATTCCGACTATTTCGGCGAAGAAACCGTTCCCTATCTCCGGGGTTTGGGTGCAGAAGCACAGGAATGTCGTAACTGGGGGATGCAGATCGACCTGTTTAACTACAGCGCACCTTTCCGCAAAGTTCCCCAATTTATCACCACCTTTGCTAAATACGATCGCCCCTTACCGGATCAGCACGTTTACGGTTCCGGAAATGACCCCCTAGAAATCCAATTTGGGGCAATTTTCCCGAAAGAAACCCGCGAACCTAGTTCTAGTCCCGCTCCCTTCGGTAAAGATAGCAAACGTATCCTCATCCACCGCGGACCTGCTACTAATAACCAAAATAGCAACCCCGGCGCCCGAGGTGAATTCCCCGGTACTTTGGGACCGAAAGTTTTCCGTCTCAATAACGAGTTACCCGGTTCTAGTAATGGGGTGAGCGTTAAATTTGGCGAAAGTTCCACCCAAAGAGTGATTTTAGCGGCTTATCGCCAGGTTTTCGGTCGAATGCCCTACGAAGGTCAGCGTTTATCCGTGGCCGAGATTAAGCTAGAAAATGGCGATATTACTCTGCGCGAGTTTATCAAAACCCTAGCTAAATCCGAGGCTTTCCGGAAAATCTACTGGACTCCTCTCTATGTGGTGAAAGCGATCGAATATATTCACCGTCGTCTGCTCGGTCGTCCCACCTACGGTCGTCAGGAAATGAATCAATACTTCGATATCTGCTCGAAAAAAGGCTTCTATGCTTTAATCGATGCTCTGATCGATAGTCCTGAATATACGGAAGCTTTTGGCGAAGATACGGTTCCCTACGAGCGCTATCTAACTCCCCAAGGGATGCAGTTACGGATGGTGCGTTTGGGCAATCTCCGCGAAGATATCGGCCAAAGAGTTGATAAAGAGGAAACCCCGCGCTTTATTGAATTGGGTACACCTTCGGTCTCGATTCGCACTGAACCCGATATTCAATCTCGTGTCGGTCAAGGTGTCACGGTTCAACGGGAACAAACTAAGGTCTTTAAACTGTTAACTAATCTCGATAAAGTTGCCGTACAAAATACTGTTCGCGCCGCCTATCGTCAGATTTTTGAACGGGATCTCGAACCCTATATCATCAATGCCGAATTTACCGCTTTAGAGAGTAAATTAAGCAATGCTGAGATCACGGTGAAAGAGTTTATTGAGGGTTTAGGTTGTTCGGATCTTTACCTGAAAGAATTCTATGCTCCCTATCCGAATACGAAAGTAATTGAATTGGGAACCAAGCACTTCTTAGGTCGCGCTCCCTTGAATCAAAAAGAAATCCAGAAATATAACCAAATTCTGGCAACTAAGGGATTAAAGGCCTTTATTGGTGCCATGGTTAATAGCATGGAATACCTACAATTATTTGGTGAAGATACGGTTCCCTATCGTCGTTTCCCGACTCTACCGGCCGCGAATTTCCCCAATACGGAACGCTTATACAATAAGCTGACTAAACAGGATAGTGAACTGGTTGTTCCCAGTTTTAAACCAGTAGTTAAAGTCGGTGGCTAATTAGTCCTTGAAGTTAGTTAATTTAGCTCGTGTTCAACACGAGCTTTTTTTCAGGACAAATTACTGGCCAAAATTTATTAAGTAGGTAGGCGTTAAAAATTATCAGATGCCCCCCTTATCAAGGGGGGACTAAGGGGGGATCGGCACCCCCCTTATCAAGGGGGGACTAAGGGGGGATCGAACCTAAAATCCATTTTTAATTTAATTATAACCAGCTACTTATCGTCAATCAAGGGGATAACAATGAGCCAAATTAAAGTTAAAGACTTCGGTCCAATTAAGGCGGGTTTAGTAGAAAATGATGGTTTTATCGACGTTCGGAAAGTAACGATTTTTATCGGTAATCAAGGAACTGGAAAAAGTAGCATTGCTAAATTAATATCAACATTAAGCTGGTTGGAAAAAGCTCTATATCGTGGAGATTTAGAGGAAAAATATGTGACTAAATATAATCGTTTTGTTAAATCTTTTTGTCAATACCAAAATTTAACCAATTACTTTTTACCCGAAACCCAAATTGAATACAATGGAGATGTTTATCGAATTAGTTTTGAAAATGCTAAATTATCGATCGAGCGTACTGATAATTCAAAGTATCGAGTACCAAAAATTATGTATGTACCAGCAGAGCGAAACTTTTTGAGTGCAGTAAGATGGCCAGAAAAACTCAAAGGACTGCCAGAATCATTATATACTTTCTGGGAAGAATTGGATCGCTCACAACAGGAATTATCTGGCAGTTTGACTTTGCCAGTAGGTGAGGTTAAATTGGAATTTGATAAACTCAATAGACTGGCCAAGATTGTGGGTAGTGATTATCAACTAAATCTATCAGAAGCTTCCAGTGGTTTTCAGTCTTTTGTTCCTTTATTTCTCGTTTCTCGAAATATTGCTTTATCGATTAATCGAACTCAAGAAACTTCCCGCAATGAACTCAGTGGAGAGGAGCAAAAAAGATTAAAAATGGAAATCGAGAAAATTCTCTCTAATGATAATCTTTCCGATGACCTAAAAAAGGCAGCACTAGAAGTGTTATCTTCTAAATACCGCAATGATTGTTTTGTAAATATTGTGGAAGAAATCGAGCAGAATCTATTTCCCCAATCTCAGAAAAAGATTTTATATAAATTATTTGAATTTGCCAATTTAACCCAGGGAAATAAACTAATTTTAACTACTCATAGTCCTTATATTATCAACGATCTAACCCTAGCTATCAAAGCAGATAAAGTTATCAAAAAAATCCTATCATCAGCGATTTCTAACGCCGATTATCTCCAAGAAAAGCTCAACCAAATTGTCCCGAAAGCCTCTTGTATAGCGGCAGAAGATGCTATTGTATATGAATTAACAGAGCAAGGAGAAATCCGAGAACTTGCTACATATAATGGTTTACCTTCTGATGAAAATTATCTCAATCTTTCCCTAGGAGAGACAAATCAGCTTTTTGATGATTTACTGGAAATCGAAGAACAGTTATGAAGATCAATTTCTTTGATAAAAAATGTCAGAGTCAAACCCCTCGGCATAAATTTGGAATTTGTGATCAGCCACCTCCCCCAGAAACTCCCGCTTATTTAGATACAGAAAATCCCAGGGATTGGATTGCTATTGTGGAAAACTCTCAAGAAATTGAAGTGACATTTACCGCTATTGATAAATGTATTGAAATTAGAAAAGTCGATGGTAGTGGTATGGATAAACGCTGTGATGGAATGCTGACCTATGCTAATTGTTTGATTTTTGTAGAATTAAAAGAACGAAAGGGGAAAAATTCGGGGTGGGTAGGAGACGGAGAAGAGCAACTAAGAAACACAATTCGGGTATTTATTGAAAATCATGGTATAGAGGATTATTCATCTAGAAAAGCCTACATTGCCAATAACAAAAAGCCTACCTTTCAGACTTCACAAACAGAGAGGATGGAAAAATTTCACCAAGAAACTGGGTTTAGATTAATCATTCAAAATATCATCAAAATTGACTGATTCAATTCTATTTGATTCCCTTGCTCTGAAGATATTTATTTTCTAGAGTGTAGAGATATCCTAGTTTGATATTGAATCTCACCCTGCCGACCGCCTTCGTTATCTCAATATCCCAAAGCTAACCCATCGGACAGAGGTTCGCAATTTGCCGGATAATTTGACCCTTGCCAAAATGGGAGGAATCTGCGATCGCCACCTGATGGACTCTGGGGGTTAATCCGGGCAGTAATTCGGGGGCTGCACCCCTTTCTAAAAGTACGCTGTTTCCCCGTAAAAATCGCCATCTAGGGGCATCAAGGGCGGTTTGAGGATTGAAATGATGGTTAACCATGTTTACCGCCATTTATCGGGGGACTTGGGGGGCATCGGCGCACCCATCAAAATTGCCATCATCCCAACGGAGAAAACTGGGGATAATCAGATGAAAAGGGCGTTTAGCGGGGGTAATGGGGTTAGGATGACCCAATTCGAGGGTAAAACCACTAGCACGGTTATGTAGGGCGATTCCCGTCTGGGGGACTAAAATAGCAATGGCAAAACCATCAAAATTGGATTGAAACTTTACAATACCAGAAAATCTCGATCGCTTGTGGCCAGATAGACGGTTCCCTTCTGGGGTTGTTGGTAGAATTAATGGTGCGAACAAGTGTATTAATCGAGAATTTCTCACCTTCCCCGATGGAAGTTGGAAGCATTAAGTCTCGGTGACTTCTAAACTGTCCACAATTGTCCGAAAGCTTTCTAATCCAGCTTCGAGGTTTTCCATAATCTCCAAAGCCAGCACATCGGGGTCAGGCAGGTTGTCAAGGTCGGTTAAACTTTTATCTTTGAGCCAAAATATATCGAGGCTGGTTTTATCCCTGGCGATAATCTCATCATAGGTGAATTTTCGCCAACGTCCTTCGGGATTCTGTTCTGAATAGGTTTCGCTGCGTTGATGACGATTTTGGGGATGATAACAGGTGATGAAGTCCTGTAAATCGGCTGGTTTTAAGGGGTTTTTCTTGAGGGTAAAGTGAATATTGGTGCGAAAGTCATAAAACCAGATAGCTTTTGTCCAAGGGTCTTTAGCGGCGGGTTTATTATCAAAAAAGATGACGTTGGCTTTCACTCCCTGTTTATAAAATACGCCGGTGGGTAATCTGAGGATAGTATGCAAATCGGTGGTTGATAATAGTTGTTTGCGGACGGTTTCCCCGGCGCCACCCTCGAAAAGGACGTTATCGGGGACAACCACGGCAGCTTGTCCTGTGCTTTTGAGCATGGAACGAATATGCTGGACGAAGTTGAGTTGTTTATTAGAAGTGGTTGCCCAAAAATCCTGACGATTATAGGTTAAGTCTTCTCGGTCCTGTTCCCCGTCTTCATTGGTAAAAGTTAGGCTGCTTTTTTTGCCGAAAGGGGGATTAGCAAGGACATAATCGACGCTAAGGGGAGAAGGAGCAATCAGAGCATCGGTGGAGGCGATAAAGCATTGCTCATCGTTAATATCGCCGATATTATGCAGAAACATATTCATCAATGCCAGGCGTCTTGTATTGGCGACGATTTCATTACCGTGAAAGGTGCTTTTTTTGAGAAATTCTTTCTGTTCTCGGTCTAAGGGATGATTTTTGACCAAAAAGTTATAGGCTGCCAGAAAAAAGCCGCCGGTTCCACAGGCAGGGTCAGCAATAGTTGCCATGGGTTGGGGACGCAAGCATTCTACCATGGCCCAAATCAAGGGCCGGGGGGTGAAGTATTGGCCGGCACCGCTTTTGGTGTCTTCGGCGTTTTTTTCTAGAAGTCCTTCGTATATGTCGCCTTTGACATCCGTTTCCATCATCACCCAGTTTTCTTCATCTATCATGGTGATGATTTTGAGCAGTTTGGCAGGGTCTTGGATTTTATTTTGAGCTTTGGTGAAGATTTGCCCTAATAAGCCTTTTTTTTGCCCTAATTCGCGTAATATGCCGAGGTAATGAGCTTCGAGGTCGGCCCCTCGTTTGCTCCGCAGACTTTGCCAGTCGTATTCAAAGGGGATGCCGATTTTGCGATTATAGGGCGGTTTGGCGTATTCATCAGCCATTTTCAGGAATAGGAGGTAGGTGAGTTGTTCAAGGTAGTCCCCATAACTGACCCCATCATCCCGCAGGGTGTTACAAAAACTCCAAACTTTTGACACAATTGAGGCGGTATTCATGACATTGGTTTGTTTATTAGGGTTTTATTGGCGTTTTTTGGCTTTTTCATAAGCAGGGTCATGTTCAGCAAAGCTTAGAATAACCACTCGTTTAGGAGAAGGTTTGTCATGGATGCGATAAACAAGACGGTAGGGGGTTCCATTCCAATCGATTTCTAAGGCACGACATCCTTTGAGTTTTCCTGTTAAGTTATGACTAGGAAATCCTAACGTTTGATAGGGGTCTAAGGCGAGTATTTTTTGATAGTTTTGCCATTTTTGTTGCAGTTTTGGCGGTAATTGCGAGATGTCATTTTGTAATTCTTTGACGCTTTGAACAATATAAGGATTTTTAGCTTTGCTCATTGGCAACCCACTGTTTTAGCTCATCTTCGTCAATTTCTTGGTCTGCTTCGATAAGAGTAATTAATTGACTGGGATTATCTAATTGGGGCAGTCTTTCTATAGCTAAAGCTTCGGCTGACAGGGTTTGAGGATTGTCTTCGAGGATGACAATAACTTCGACTTTTGCCCCTTGGGGAAGTTGGGGGGTGTCGATTTTTATTGTTCCATCGGATTGAACGAAGGTGGTTTGACGAATTGCTTGTGCCATTTCTGTACTATATTTTGTGTGGTTGTTTGATTGACTATAATTAGATTTTGCTACAAGTATCAGATTTTTTGAATTGAGCATCCTATTAGTTATCTCAATCATAGTCATCATTTAATGATTCCTAATCATGGTTTTGGTTTTGGTTTCATGACTCGTTTAAATTCTAAGCTTCTTGAGCCAAAGTTAATTAGTAAACCGATGGGAAGTCTATAAATTTCTATATAATTAATGGCTTGTGCGAGGTGAACATCTTCAAGTTTAATGACAGCTTTGATTTCTAACATTATCCTTCCTTCTACGAAAAAATCAACTCGTCTTGTGCCGATATGTGTTCCTTTATAAATGATATTCATTTCGTGTTCTTGACTAAAGGAAATTCCTTGATATGTCATTTCTATGGCTAAGGCGCGTTGATAGATTTTTTCCTGAAAGCCGTTTCCTAGTATGCGGTGTACTTCCATGGCACAACCGATTATTTTACCTGTTAATTCGCTGTCTGGATATTGAGAAGAAACGTAACTCATGCTATTGACTTGATACGATTTTTTGATTGGCTATGATTAGATTTTACTCCGGGTCACATAATTTTTCTAACCCCCCGTACTGTGATTTATGTGATTTTTTGATTGGCTATGATTAGATTTTACTACAGGTCACATAATTTTTCTAACCCCCCGTACTGTGATTTATGTGATTTTTTGATTGGCTATGATTAGATTTTACTACAAGTATCAGATTTTTTGACCACTTTATCACCCCATCAATCCCTCAATCATAGTCCTCATTTAATCATTCCTAATCATAGTACGAGTTTCCCCTCAAAGGCCCGTTTTAAGATGCTTTGGCGCAATGCTTCTGCTTTGTCTAAGTTCTCGGTGAGGGTGGCTTCTAATTGGTCACATACTGATAATCTTGATTCGATTTCTTGCACAATTTGCGTTTGTTCTTGGAGGGAAATATAAGGAAAAGGATAGTTACATAATTTTTCACCATTAATATTGGATTGATTCACCCCATCGGTTTTTACTTTATTACCATGATTCTTGGCTATTGTGCTGTTAAGAAAATAAGTCAAGTATTTAGCATTTACAATAGAGTTAATTTGATTAATTCTAATTAAATATCCAGCAAAAATAGCAGGTACTTTTCCTGAGTATATAGCTGTCTTTCCTACTAATTCAGGACTATTTGTTCGGTTAAATAGAACATCATTCTCCTGAAGAAGGTACTGTCTAATTTCGTCTTCATTACTTGTAAAAACAAGGTCAGACCAATCTATAATTCCGTTTTGGATGTTACCCATTCTAAGAACAGGAATTTTTCCTTCTTTTTGTGATTTTGATGATGTTCCATATTCCGTTCCTATCGTCATGTAACCCAATTTCACCCACATCCAACCATTAGGTAAACTGGGTAAATTGCTTAATTCTTCTTTGGTGAGGGGAGGTAAATCTTTTGGTTGTTGGGGTTTGGTGGGTTTTTTAGTTTCCTTGCCGTTATTTTCCCATTCTTTAAGCGCTTGTTTCCAGTCCTCTAATTGTTGCTGATAATGGCGTTTTCTTTCAGCTTTAATCTGTTCTAATAGGGTATCACCATCCTCTAGACTGTCTTGATGTGTGTTGCGCCATTTTTCGGTTAATTTGCCCTCAAATGCCCATTTTAACACTGCTTGACGGTAGGTTTTTAGTTGTTCTAGCGCTTTTTTCAGGGATGCAACCCCGTTATCTAATTCTGAGAATAATTCTTCAATTTTCTCGACAATTCGATGTTGTTCGGAAGGAGGTGGTAATTTTATGAGTATTTTTCTCATGGACGATTGATTAAGCTTTAATCGAGTCGTACCAGTTACATAATTATGATAATCAACTTGATTCAGAAAATAACATAAATAAGCGTTAGAAACATGAGCTTTTAAAACATGAGCATGATTATTAACCCATATTTTTCCATGTACTAAGTAAGCCACATTTTTAAAAGGTTCAAAAAAGGGCGCACCATCTTCCCCTAATAACAAAAAATCGCCATCTAAAAGATAATTATCAATATAACCTACTTGTCCAGTAGCACCATAATATGGATATAGTTGATTAGAAGTTTTTCCCTCTATTCTGCTCTGTCTTTCTGTTGAATTGATTGGCTTTCTATGCTTATCCAAAATATCCACTACATTTTCTAATTCTACCCACTTCCATCCTTGGGGTAAATCTGAATAATTTGAGTTGGCTAATTCCATCACATCTTGTAAGGTCATATTTACTCCTTAATTTGTAGGAAATAATTCCTCAATAACTGACAAATATTCAGTAATTGCGTCTTGAATGTTGCTTAACCCTTCTTTCTCTGTCTCTCCCTGGGACCAACAACCGGGCAACCCCGGACAACAGACGCTGCAGCCTTCTTCGGATTGATAGAGAATGATTTTATGTTTCATGATTTAGGAGTCCTTTTGATTTCGTATTTTATGCCACTAAAGCGGTGTTTAATTCCTCGATAATAGCCTCCATCTCATCGCCAAAAAGCTGATGGAGTTTACCGATTCCCCCCATACTATCAAAAGGGGTATAGTCCAAATCCTCTCGCTCTAAGGCAAAAGAACTGATAATATGTTCCTTGATTGCCCGTAGCCATTGCATCTGTTCTTGATTAAATTTTACTGATGCGCCCGCCTGTTTTTGAAAAACCCAAGTTTGAAAAGCTTTATCGATGCGTTTTTCATGGGGGGTTAAAACCTCATCTAAGCCAATAACACGCCGGATTAGGGCAATTAACGCTGTTAACTCACTGGTGGGATTGCTTGGCACCGCTTCTATCTGTTGATAGGCTGCCCATACTCTCACTGGCGCTAGGTTGGGGCGGTCTTTTTTGAGAATATCTAAGACTTCCTTGACCATTTTATAGGTGACGGGACGCTGTTGATAGGGCAGGTTATAGAGGATACGCAGGGCGGTGATTTCGTCCTTATTTGCCTCAATAAAGGCTGTAAAGTCATTTATTAGGGCTTGATTGTCTATCCGTTGCGCTTCACTCCATCCTGAGAATGTCACCCTATCCAGATTCTGAGTATCTATGTACTGTTCGTGTACTTTCCGCACATTCTCAAGGTAATGACTCAATTCCCCAGTCAAATAGCCGGCAGCCGCACGAGTAAGGGCTTTTTCCGCCGCTTTTAACTGTTCTGGGGTCGGATTTGTGGTTTGATAGGTTTCTTTGGCCCTATCCTCAATATTATCGGGGTCTGTGGCATTGAGCAGGGCTTTGGCCATATCTCCCAAAGTTGCCCCTCCGGTGATTTCTTTTATCTTTTCAGCTTCTTTTGGCGTGATTTGTCGTTCTAATCGCGCAAAACGACAGGCTAGGGAGATATAGGCATCGCTATCGTCTGTTCCCATCATAATGCCCATCATCAGGTCTTTTAAGGGGACACTGGATTTTCTTTCCAGGGGCCGGCTATCGGTTTTGGCTGATTGTTCCACACCGACAGCATCGATGATAATAAAGTGAGTTTTGGCAGAAAGGGCCGATTGAGAGACTTTTTTGAGACCATCATGGTCAAGGGTGCGTGTACCTCGTCCTTTCATCTGTTCGTAGTAGTTTCGAGATTTGACATCCCGCATAAAAATTAAACACTCAAGGGGTTGAATATCGGTTCCCGTGGCAATCATATCGACTGTAACGGTGATACGGGGATTAAACTCATTTCTGAACTGAGAAAGCACAGATTTCGGGTCTTCTGGCGATTTATAGGTAACTTTTTTGCAAAAATCGTTCCCTTCGCTAAATTCTTCCCGGACTATCTGAATAATATCGTCAGCATGGCTGTCATCCTTGGCAAAAATCAGGGTTTTCGGGACTTCTTGGCGATGGGGAAATAATTCTGGCAGTTTATCGCGAAAGGTGCGGATAATTTGGCGTATTTGGCTGGGATTGACCACATCTCGGTCAAGTTGCTTGCCGGTATAGACAATATCCTCGTCCGGTTGTACCCAGCGTTTTTCACGGGTTAATTTTTCCCTTTTTTCGATGTATTCCCTGAGAATACGCCCGCCATTCTTGGTTATCTCCGTTTCTATAGTATAGACTTGATAATCTACGTTTACGCCGTCCATTACCGCTTGTTTGTAGCTGTATTCACTAACCACATTTTCATGGAAAAAGGCAAATGTCCGCACGTCGGGAGTGGCGGTTAAACCAATCAGAAAAGCGTCGAAATATAATAAAACCTGTTGCCAAACGTTGTAAATCGAGCGATGACACTCATCGATGACGATAAAATCGAAGAATTCAAGAGGAACTTTCGGATTATAGACCACGGGGACCGGTTGTTTCCCTTGTACTAATTCATTTGGGTTGGTTTGTTCGGCAGCCTCATCGAGACTTTCGCCTTTAAGGATAGAATACAGTCTTTGAATGGTTGAGATGCAGACCTGAGCATCTTTGGCCAGATAACTGGAGGATAATCGCTGAACGTTGTAAAGTTCGGTAAATTTTCGGTTATCATCATTGGGAACAAAATTCCTAAACCCCCCTTCAGCTTGTTCTCCTAAGTTTTTGGTATCGACTAGAAATAACACCCGTTTGGCATCGGCAAACTTTAGGAGACGATAAATAGCGGTAATAGCGGTGAAGGTTTTGCCGCTTCCCGTGGCCATCTGCAGCAAGGCCCGGGGAAAATTTCGCTTAAAGGAGGCTTCTAAGTTGGTAATAGCTTTAATTTGACATTCTCTTAGTCCATTCGGGTCAAGGGGGGGAATATCTTGCAGTTTATCCCGCAAGCTTTTGGGTTTATCTTGCCATTCTTGCAGGGTTTCCGGTCGGTGAAAGGAAAAAACAAGACGGGAACGAGGTTTCGGGTCGCGGCGATTGGTAAAGCGCGTCAGCTTGCCTGTGCTTTCGTAAATAAAGTTAAGGGGCTGGTTATTGATATATTTCAGCTTACTATTAGCGTATTTGTTTGATTGTTCCTCCGCCACCGTTAAGTACAAGCCTTTTTCCTCTCGTTTGGCCTCAATAATACCGACGGGTTCTCTATCCACAAACAGGACATAATCAGCGAATCCAGTATCGGTTCGATATTCCCTGATAGCTACTCCCAAACTGGTATTGAAGTTGATTTCTTTTTTATCTTGGACAGACCATCCCGCTTGACGCAATTGTTCGTCAATCAGTTCACGCGATTGGTTTTCTGGGGTTTGATTGCTGGAAGGCATGGTTAGCAAATTTGGCGCGATAAGCTGACTAATTTAACGGCAAATGTCAATATTTATCTTTATCTAAGCAGATTTTAGAAAGTTTTTTTTTATCTTAATATTAATTATCAGTGGTCGGAGATAAGGTCTTAAGAAATGTCAATTATCGCTATTCTTACTGACCCTCAATAAATTAAAATCAGATCATAAATGCGATCGCTTGCTCAATTCTCGATGATTAATCTAGAGGCTAAAATCAGCAACTGAGACAATTAACCTTTTTCCAGCTACCGAGTTTAGGTGGTAAGCTCTTGACTATCTAAATTACTCGTTAAGATTGCAGGGGAGCAGCAAGAGGCAGTTCGAGCATTTGTACTAAAATTCTCAATACGCAGTTTAAATGCAGTACAGCTTAGTCCGCTAAACAGTAGTAAACTTGACAATGTTGTTGATATTGTTACCGAAAAAGATAGAATCAGAGAGCGCATACTTAGGACTGGCTGAATAAATCTAAAAACCTTGTTGGGTAAGAATTTTAGACTTTTTGTCAATCAAAAAATACCAGATCTGGGAGTGAGCAGCGGGAAAATTCAGGTACTTTTTCCCTGAAAATTAGGATTGACCCTAAATAGCTGGGCAAAAAATCAAGAAAAACAGCAAAAAAGCGCAGTTACCCCCTTGACAAATAGCCAAAACTAGGCATTAGTTAAATTTAATTATTTTTTAATAAAAACCGCTTTCTATCACCAGAAAAAGCTATCGGTAGATTTTTATCAGAGTAATGTAATCATCTTTACAGCTATCGGGGATCAAAGGATGTTACGGTGAAGGAGCGATGACAAACCCACTTTAAGATCACCCCGATTGCTATGGCACAGATTCTCGATCCCCTCCCCAACGGCAAGAAAAATAGTATTCTTTGTTGCTATGTCAATGCGACCAATCATATTCAAATTGTTCGCATCACCAATATTGCTAACTGGTATTTTGAAAGGGTGGTTTTCCCCGGGCAGCGTTTAGTATTTGAGACCCTAGCGGATGCTTTCTTAGAGATTCATACGGGGATGATGGCCAGTGCCATCCTTTCCGATAATATCCCCTGTGAACGCCTTTATATCAGCGATGGGGATGACGATGACTCCGATGGTCAACTAGAGGGGGAAATATTCTACCCCCATTCCCTAGGGGAAAGTCAAGGGGCCAAAATTGACAATACCGTACCCTTCGGTTTAACTTTAGCTTCCGCCTAGCTAATAACCTACTCCGATAATTCCCCTCGCACGAGAATGACAGTGCAGTTAACGGCACGGGCAATCGTCGAGGGGATATTGCCATTTAAGAACTGATTGAGCAAACTTTCCCTAGATGCACCCAAAAGCACCAAAGAACAATCCTCCGATTCTACCAGATTAATTACCGCCTCGGCCGGAGAGGCCGAACGAATCGGTAAAGGCAGGACTGGCTGTGCGATCGCTTTCTGTAAAGATGCTTGTAAAACTTCCAAAATAGACAGATCTGGCAGTAACTCCGTCGGAGAATAGATTTTACATAACCAAAGTTTGGGATAATCCGAAGACTCGGACAAAGACAGCAAACTAGGCAATAATCCTAAGGCGCGTTGGGCATTGGGACCGCCGGCGGTGGGAATCAGCCAAATCCTTTCCCGATTAGGATCGTTGGGAAAACAATCCTTTGTCCCCAATTTTACCAAGATGGTTTCACAGGGAGCTTGAGCAATCAAAGTATCGACTAAAAACCCAAAAATCGCCCCAGTAGTGGATCTTTCCCCCGTCCAACCCATAATTAATAAATTGCTGTGTCGTTCGCGAATCGTGGCTAAAATCCCGTCGGCGATATCCTGAGCCACAGAAATTTGTGTATGAACAGAGATATTCTGCTGTCGGGCTAATCTTTCTAGACGATGAAGTAATTTGCGTCCTTCCCGCGTATCCACCCTGACTTCCGCCGGAGAACTAAGACGAGGCACAGTAATCACATAGAGACAATCTATCTCATAATTGCGTTCACGGGCGATGGCAACAGCAATTTTAAACAAAGCGGTAGCGGTGTCGGGATTGGCAATAGGTAATAAAATCCGGCCTATTCCCACAGCCGGGGAACGAGTTTGATAAACCACATAGGAAGGGGTACTGCGTTGGGGCAGTTGACAAACTCCCCCCAATTGATCAGCTTCCACCCGGATAATATCGGTGCGGGTGATGATCCCCACCAGTTTTTGACCGTCGGTAACGGGTAAACGGGAAAGCTGATAGCGATTTAACAGAAATAAAACATCGCTTAAGGCTGCCTGGGGAGCCACCGTAATCGGATTGGGAGTCATCATCTCCCGTAGGACTGTTTGACTGTTTTTTGATCGCCATTTATCCAGATCACTTTGGGTAAAAATCCCCAATAGTCGCCCCTGTTCCACCACGGGAAAACCGCGATGATGGGAACGGGACATAATTTTCACCACTTCCCCCAGGGGTAAATCCGCCGGCAGAATTTCCACCTGCGATTGCATCACATCCATAGCCGACAGATGGGCCAACACATCATTAGAAGGGGTTTCTTCGTTGAGAATAATACCACTAGCGGAAAGTAAATGCTGATAGAGGGAACCGGGGTGAATGCTTTCGGCAGTGATATAAGAAACGGCACAGGTCAACATCAGGGGCAGCACAATATTAAAATTGCGATGCAGTTCAAAGACAATCACGATCGCCGTTACTGGAACCCTGACTACTCCCGTAAAAAAAGCCCCCATACCGGCTAAAGTATAACTAGGTTCGCTGCCGAAACCCATAATTTTCGTCTCGATTCCCCCCACCAGAAACCCCAAGCAGGATCCCAACACCAAAGCGGGGGCGAGGAGTCCTCCAGGGGCGCCGGAACTATAGGAGATCATCGTCAGGAAAAAATAGACCACAAAAGCGAGGGCGGTATTCTGCCAACTTAATTCCCCTGCCAGCAAAAATTCGCGTAAACCCGTATTATCTCGGAAAAAGTCGGGTAAAAAAGCCACTACCGTTCCCGATAAGCCACTGACCAGACCGATGCGCCAAGCTAAAGATAACCGCCAACGCCGCTGCATCTGGCTACAAAAAAGGATGCCTTGATTGAATAAAGCCCCCAATAAGCCCGCTAAAGCCCCTAAAAGGCAATAAATGGGTATTTCTTGGGCAGAGAAGCTAATATTGGCATATTCAGTGATGATCGAGGGGGTATTCTGCAGCATCATCGAAACCACGGCCCCGGTAAAGGAAGCCACGATCGCCGTTTCTAGGGTCATACTGGAAACATCGCGCATTAATTCCTCGATCACAAAGAGGACCCCGGCGATGGGAGTAGTAAAACCGGCCGCTAACCCGGCGGCTGCCCCGGCTGCGATCATCTGACGACGGTGATCGGGACTGGTGGGCAGCCAGACACTTAATTGGGCCGCTAGGGCTGCCCCGATGTGTACCGTGGGGGCCCGACGACCAAGGGTTAAACCACCGCCAAGGATCAGGATCGCCCCGATCATTTTTACGACGGCAACGCGCCAAGACAGGGGCAAAGGATATTTAGCTAGGGCCGCTTTTACTTGGGGAATACCACCCCCGGCGGCCGCGGGGGAGAAGTGTTCCACAATCCAGCCGGCGCTGTAACCAAGCAGAAAACCGCCGAGGGGCAAAACTAGGAAAGGAGAGGAATTGGCTACTAGATGCACCCGCCAACCACCTAACCAACCGATGCCCAATTTCAGGATAATAGCGGCAAGGGCGGAGAGAATTCCGATTAAACAGGCGACCAGTAAAGCATAACGACTATCGGTGGCGCTACGTCCGAAGTGTTGGGATTTAAACCACTGACGGAGGTTTTGGTGACGGGCAAAAAGTCCCATAATTATCAGGGAGAATCAAGGCAATGGCGGAGCGAGGATTTATTTCGGGTTGGCTGAATAAATCTAAAAACCTTGTGGGATAAGACTTTTAGACCTTTTTGAAATCCAAAAGTGCCGAGACCGGGAGTACTCAGGGGGAAAATTCCTGGACTTTTCCCCTGAAAATTAGGTAATTGACTACCTGAAAATCGGTAAAACCCTACACCCTACACCCTACACCCTACACCCTGCTCCCACCAACAAACTTTTTCAGCAAACCCTAATTATGTTAATTTAGCTCAAGTGCCGAAGCTCTTATCACATTTTTTAGCTAATGTCAATAAAGTTATGAAACGATTTCTATTATTATTTTGTGTTCTCGTCAGTTTTTTGCTATTTATTAGCCTTCAAATCGATTTTTCCTTGTCCGCACTAGCTCTAACTCGACAACAGCTAGAAGGACCGGGGCAGCTGTTATATCAATCCCGTCATAGTTTGCGCGATGATGTCGGTAGTCCTTGGCAGGTGGTGTTATTTAAACGAGTTAAAGATGGGGAAACGGTAGAAATTAGTTTGCGCTTGGTGGGATTTCCAGAGGGGATTGAGTTTCTTCACCCAGAAAGATTAACGATAACCACTGCTAAAGGGCAAATTTTAGCGGCTGAGGATGCTTTTGCCCAAGAATCACCCGCAGCTAACGTTGGTCAATACAAGATGCGGGATATCTTAGCACAGCTACCCGTTACCGAAGCGATCGAGCTTTCCCTACCCCTAGACAATCCCCGCTCTCTCAGTATCCCGATTCCTGTACTTTTGGAATGGCAAAGTCTGCTTTTTTCCGTAAATGTTTGACTTTTTGGGTTAGGGTGAAAAATTGAGAATCACCTTGGGGCTGTTTGGTACTTTATCTGACTACAATGCCCAATTAGCAAAAGTTTCAGCTATCACCACTACAATACAATCAGTACCAAAATTCTAATTGTCTGACTACAGTTCTAAAGCTTCGTAGATGTATAATTTGTTCAAAAAACCGACGGTGCTGAAGTGATAACTAGGTAAAGGGGGAGGGAACGATAATTCCGTTTGATAAACGCTGAAAATGAGAAAATTCTTTCTAGTGGTGTTAGTGGCGATCGCTTCTTGTAAAAAAGGATGACCCGTATCCACCAACATTTTACAGTAACCCCGCAAGAGAGCCTGCACCTCGATGGAAGCTTGCGCCCGAGCGCAGACATTATCCTTAAGATAGCTAGTTAACCTCTGGGAAGCGTATTGTTCGTAATCTTGACGATTAGGGTTAGTTGTCAGCAATATCCCCGCAATTCCCCCGAAAACCACTCCTAACACCATTCCCCCTAACCGCGCCAATTTCATAAGCTCTCAAATCATCACTCGCTTACCCTAACGATAGCCCGAATTAGGATAAAAAACCTCTTGTCAACCATTCGTCTTGTGCTATACTTGAAAAGGTGTACGGCGAGCGTAGCCAAGTGGTTAAGGCAGTGGATTGTGGTTCCACCACTCGGGGGTTCGAGTCCCCTCGTTCGCCCTATTTTTAAGACCCTCGATTTCAGGCTAGACTAAAATTCGCACTAAATCAACGTCCTTTTTGTAGTAGTTCCGATCGTGGTTGCTAACAACGTTCAACAGCAAGATAATGTCTGGGGAGTTTAGCATCTAATGGGTCAGATAGTGATGCCATTCAGACTTAAATTGACCTTTTAAATACAGCAATTTTTTCCGGAATGTAGTGATTAGGAAAAATTTAAGAATACTTTCTCACCTAGCCCGGTCTTTTATATTAACCGATTAAGAGGATAATTACCGTGAAAACAGCGAAATATCCCGAAAAAATTGCCGCTCTCTGGACAACATTTCTCTTGGGAACCCTATTTCACACGCAACTAGGGTTAATGCCACTCTTCCATGGTCAATCGATCGTCGAGAGTCATCAAACCAGCAATCTCGATCCGATTTTCTGGGGAATGTTACTCTTTTTTTTGCTGCCAATGTTAGCGATTATCGGGGTCAATTTTAGTGAAAGTCGTTCCTTGATAAAAACCCATTTCTGGCTAACAATTCTCTATTCTATCTTGAATTTAGCCCATCTGATCGCCGATCTTTTGGTCAGACCGATTGCCTGGTATCAAATCGCTCTCATGGCAATTTTACTGATCATCGGACTGATTTTAAATCTAGTTTCCTATCAATGGCTGCGGTTAGCGATCGCCCATCCGCGCCATCTCTCGGAAAATCATTAGCAGCGCCAAGATCAAAGGGTAGCCGGTTGACTAACTGATCCACACAAGAGGATGCCTTTTGATCTTAAGTTGGTGCTTATTAAGGCAAAAGCAAGCTTAAACCGTAGCTAAAGCGATTTTTTTGAAAATATAGCTTAAAAAATCTAATTAGGGCTTGCTGAATAAATCTAAAAACCTTGCTGGATAAGACTTTTAGACTTTTTGTCAATCCAAAAGTACCAGACCTGGGAGTGAGCGGGGGGAAAATTCAGGTACTTTTTCCCTGAAAATTAGGTAATTGACCAGATGAAAATCGGTAAAACCCTACACCCCACACCCCACACCCCACACCCTGCCCCCACGAAAAACTTTTTCAGCAAACCCTAATTAATTCCTATTATTCCCCAGATCAGCCCATAAATTGCCCCTATTTCCTGGCCGCTGCTGCGACCACATCTGACCAAGTATGGATCTTTTTAGCTATGATGGTTCAGAAGCCAGCCAATAAAGGGAACTTTCGCGGCTGGTTATTCATCAAAAAACTCCTAATCGGAGGAGTTAAGTAGACGATATAGTTCAGATTAACGGCAAATATTGGTTAATAGTAATAACGAGGTAATTATTTTGATGAAATCTCTCATTCGTTGGACAGCAACTCTTGGTTTAGTAGGGACGACAATGTTGACTTCGCTGCTGGGCAGCTATTCTAAAGCACTCGCTTTACCGGAAGAACAAATCGTCAAAACCTTGCAGTCTGTACCTGTCTTCGCTATTGCTGATGATCAAGGAGTCCCCTTAATTGCCGTAGAAAAAGAACAAAAATTCACGCCAGTTTTTATCAGTCAGCAGGACGCACAGAACTTTTTTGAACGACTGAAAAAAGAGAATCCCGAAGTGGCTAGTAAAGTTAAAGTTCAGCCTGTTTCTTTGGCACAGGTCTATAAAATGCAAGCCAGTCAAACCGAACAAAATCGTTTAATTGTCGATTTTGTTCCCAAAGAGTCGGAAGTAGAATCGGCGAAAAAACTGCTCAGTGAAAGAGGTCAACAATATCAAGGTGGTGTACCTTTATTTGTGCCGAAAGCGGGAAAAGAGGGTAGTTTTCTGATGATCAGGCCCAATAATCAGGATGTTATTCCTTTCTTCTTTGAAAAAGCCACCGCTTTGCAAATGGTAGAACAATATAAAAAAGCTAATCCCGCAGAAGCGGCCACGGTGAAAATTGATGTTGTTCCCCTAGAAACTGTCATCTCCAGCCTACAACAAAGCAACGATGAATTTTTTACTAAAATTATCCTCTTTCCTAGCCAAGAAATGCTTAATTTTATCCGAGCAAATATTAACCAAAATGCTCCCAACCAACCCCCAGCAAATCAGCCACGCCCTAATAATAATACCAGTAATCCCCCCGCCCCCAATCGTTAAGCCTTGTGACTGCTAGTATTTCCGGTCAAGAATTAAGTCAATGGCGCCAACAGGCGATCGCTGATTTAGAGCAAGCGCAAATATCTCCGAAGGAAGTGGATATCTTTCTGCAAGCAGTGACAGATCTAGATACTCTTTCCCTGCGCTTACAATCCTTTCGGGAACGAGAAAAAATCCCCTTGAGTTATTCTTGGTCGGAAATTACTAAACGCTGGCAAAAACGCCTGCAAGCAAGGGTTCCCTTGCAGTATTTGCTCGAATCGGTGGTCTGGCGTAATTTTACTCTAAAAGTCTGCCCGGGGGTCTTAATTCCTCGTCCCGAAACCGAGTTATTAATCGATATTGTTGGAGAAACCGTCAGAGGAGACGACGGGGGAATCTGGGTAGATCTGGGAACCGGTAGCGGTGCGATCGCTATTGGTTTAGCCAGTATCTTGACAAAAGCAGAGATATATGCTATTGATTACAGTCAAACGGCTTTAGCGATCGCCAAAGAAAATATCATCAAGACGGGTTTTGCCGACAGAATTATCTTAAAACAGGGTTCTTGGTGGACACCCCTAGAGAAGTGGAAAGGACAGATTAGCGGTATGCTGTCCAATCCCCCCTATATTCCCAGTGCAGAAATCCTCGACTTACAAATTGAAGTGCGGGAACATGAACCCCGTTTGGCCCTCGATGGAGGTGAAGACGGATTGACTGCGCTGCGCTATCTAGTGGCCACTGCTCCCGATTATCTGCGATCGGGAGGCCTTTGGCTAGTGGAAATGAGAGCCGGTCAAGGGGAAAAAGTAGCGCAAATGCTGGAAAATCAGGGCAATTATCGACAAATTCAGATTATTAACGACCTAGCAGGTTTCGATCGCTTTGTTTTGGCCGAGCGAATTTAGCGCAATGTCCCCGCTTCGCAGTCCCGCAGCCAGAGACGCACCGCTTGGCCGATGGTGCCTTGGCTGGTTTCTAGGGGAGGTAAGGGGACTTGAGCGGGTTCAAGGGAAGCTAATTGACTGTAAACCGTCACTAATCGCCATCCTTCCCCAGTTTTAGTTAAAAATAACCAGTGATAATTCTGGAGGCTGACAGAGCGATTTTTGCTATACTGACGCTCTAAAGTCGTAAAAAAAACCTGTTGAGTGTCATCGGCAATTTGACCGGAATATTGACTAGCAGTTAAAGGTAGGGGTGCAAATTCGGGACGACCGGCAATAATCACAAAAACCGGTGTAGATAATTTTTGGTCGATTTGGGAACGGGTAATAACTCGATTAGCATAACCGGGTAAATCTGACAAGAGGCGATCGACTAAAAGATTTAAATCCTCCGGACAGCTAGAAAGAGGACGACTAACTGCTGGGAAGTTAATCCCGAAAATAACCAGTAATACAGCTAAATGTCGGCTAATTCTTGACAAATTTTTGCCCATGCTACCTTTGGCTCCTCCGCACCGGTGATCGGTCGTCCAATTACTAGATAATCAGCCCCAGCTTTAATCGCTTGGGCCGGAGTCATCACCCGACTTTGATCCCCTTTACTTGACCAGGAGGGACGAACTCCGGGACAAACTAAGAGAAAATCCTCTCCACAGACGCGACGCAATTGCGCCACTTCTTGGGGAGAACAAACCGCCCCATCAATTCCCGATTCTTTGCCCAATAATGCCAGATTTAAGGCATATTCCGATAGTTCTAGGGGAATTTTGAGGTCGAGGGCTAATTCGCGGGCGTTAAGGCTGGTTAAAACGGTGATAGCGAGAAGTTTTGGCGGGGATAGCAGGTCAGAGATTGCCTCCTTAGCCGCCCTCAGCGCTTGCCGTCCGGCCGTAGCGTGCAGGGTGAGTAAATCCACTTGATAGCGACTGGCGGAACGACAGGCCCCGGCGACCGTATTGGGAATATCATGAAATTTTAGATCGAGAAAGCTCTTTTTTTGTCTTTCTTGCAGAATCCCTAGAATTTCTGCACCGCTACTGACAAATAATTCTAGTCCCACTTTCCAAAAATTGACTTCCGGCAACAGATCGAGCAGTGCGATCGCTGATTCTAAATCCGGCACATCGAGGGGAACAATAATTCGGTCTGAGTTGGTCATATTGGGGCGATAAATCAGAGAAAAATCCAATCGGCAAAAGTGGCAGCCTGTCCGCAGTAAATGCCATCACGATCGATGATATTCCAAACGATCGCTTTTTCAATGCGAAATAGTTGACCGTTTTTCGTGATCCTTACCCCGTGATAATCGTTGATATAGCCCTGTTTTTTGACTAAATCCAGCATTTTTTGTCTTTCCTCAATTTTTATTTCCTCTCCCTCTACCGTCGCTCGCGAAGGAGTTGTTAATAATTCTTGCCAAGTTAAACCCCAGAGATCGAGGGCGCAGCGATTACCATAATTGAAGATCGGATTAGTTTGTGTACCGTGGGAAACTAGCACAAAAGGGGCATAAAAGAGCATTTTACTCTGTTCTTTGCCAGTACCGATCCGGGGCAAAAGCGATCGCCCGATTAATCGTTCATAATTATCCAGCAGCAATTCCGTCCAAGCTATAATAGCTAAATCTTCCCAAATTTCCATAAAATTATCTTGAAAAACCGGTTTAATCTTCCCTTTGCCAATATTTATAGGCCGCGTAGGCTAAAGTAATCACTCCCGTCAGAATTGCCGACTCATCCACTAAAAATTCCGGATGGTGAAGGGGGGGATTGAGGAGGTGAGGAGAACCCACTCCCAGACGGAACATTGTCCCCGGGGCCTGTTGCAAATAAAGGGAAAAATCCTCGGCCCCCATGGAGGGTTCCGAGAGAATTAAAACCCGATCCTGTCCCCAAGCTTCTAAACCAGCTTCTTCCACCAAACGGGTTAAAAATTGGTCATTTTGCACCGATGGCACACCCCGGCGATATTTTACTTGACATTTTGCGTTATATGTGCTGCAGACATTCGTGACCAAACTCTCGATCCATTCCGGGAGATGGGCGTGGGTTTCTGGGTGCAGCGATCGCACTGTTCCTGCCATGCGTACCTGATCGGCGATGACGTTGGGGGCGCGACCACCGCTAATCTGCCCGATGGTGAGGACGATGGGACGCAAAGGGTTCTGAGTCCGACTAATTGCCTGTTGCAAAGTGGTGATTACTTGGGAGGCGATCCAGATAGCATCGATCGCCTCGTGGGGCCGGGCCCCGTGGCCCGATTCCCCTTGAATAAAGATCTCCAGATCGTCGGCAGCCGCAGTTAAGGCCCCGTAACGAACCCCGATCGATCGGGCTGGAATCGAGGGGAAAACGTGCAGCCCGAAAACGGCGCTGACATCCCGCATCACCCCCTCCCGGATCATCCAACTGGCCCCCTGGGCGATTTCCTCTGCTGGTTGAAAGAGAAAGCGTATTTTTCCCCCCAAAGGTTCCGAAAGACGGGAAAGCACCATCGCCACCCCTAAACCGACGGTAGCATGAACATCGTGACCGCAGGCGTGCATAATCCCCGGTTTGCGGGAAGCAAAGTCTAAATCCGTCTTTTCTTGGATCGGTAGGGCATCCATATCGGCGCGGATGGCTAAAATCCTTCGATCACTGCCTTTTCCTGCCAATTCTCCCTTAACTCCCGTTTTTCCCACCGCTTCCTGCACCGATAGACCACAGGAAGACAAAACCCCGGCAATATAGGCGGCAGTTTGATATTCTTGCCCGCTTAACTCTGGATTCGCGTGAATGTGGCGGCGAATCTCCACTAATCGGGGTGCGAGACTCTCGGCTATGTTTTTAATCTCGGAGAGCATGAAACCAGTTTTAGAGTATCTTTAGGGTTAATCATAGAGCATTTTTTACCTGAAAATTCGACTTGGCTGATTTTCAGTCTCAACTGTCTTCTCGGCATTCTTTCAACCTAGGACTAAGCTAATTTGTCAAGAGGATGCAGGAGTTAAGTAGGTAGGCGTTAAAAGTTGTCAGACACCCCCCTTATTAAGGGGGGACTAAGGGGGGATCGGCACCCCCCTTATCAAGGGGGGCAGGGGGGATCGAACCTAAAATCCATTTTTAATTTAATTATAACCAGCTACTTACTATTCATCTGTTGATTCGGCAACGCCTCTTCAGAGAATATTCCAGCTATGATAGGAAACATTGTCTAGTTGGGAAAAAACATGGTTCAGTCTTCCGAAAAAATTGAAGTTAAGTACGGGGAAAGAGAAATTGCCGAAGGAACATTAATTACTTTCCCCAATCCACGTCCTGGCAGAAATTACGATATTCAGATCACTCTGCCGGAATATACCTGTAAGTGTCCCTTTTCTGGTTATCCCGATTTTGCCACTATTTATCTTAGCTACGTTCCCGATCAAAAGGTGATGGAATTAAAGGCGATTAAACTTTATATTAATAGTTATCGCGATCGTTATATTTCCCACGAAGAAGCAATTAACCAAATTTTAGATGATTTGGTGGCCGCTTGCGAACCCTTGCAGATGAAAATTAAGGGGGATTTTCATCCCAGAGGTAACGTACATACCGTGGTGGAGGTGATGTATAAAAAAGAATAGCATAATTTTCTAGTTTGGGGATGGGTTAGCCCCCATCTCTAGCTGTTCTAGTTTTTGTTGTTCAAGTTTTTTGCTGTCGTCGTCTTCAATACCCATTTTGAACTTTTCCTCTATACTTAAAGCTTAAATATTATACCATTTTTCAAAAAGTGTCTCCTACTTAGTAAAGGTACAGTTTATGCAGTAAAAAGGCAATGAGTGGAGTCCTTAATATTAATATTGCTGAGTCGGTAGAAGAATTAAAATCCTTTTCCGTGAGGTATTGTGGTGCGGTATGTCGGATTTGCTGCTTAATTAGGGTCTGCTGAAAAAGTTTTTCCTAGGGGCAGGGTGTAGGGTGTAGGGTGTGGGGTGTGGGGTTTTACCGATTTTGAGGGGGTCAATTACCTAATTTTCAGGGAAAAAGTAGCTGAATTTCCCCCTGATCACTCC
>NZ_JADBTB010000078.1:0-5834 GCF_020246405.1 Microcystis sp. M083S1 | reverse complement strand
TCAGGAAAGTTAACTAAATATCCATCGGGATTCTTGGAGATGACAATACTGATTTTATTAACCATTTTAAGTCCTCCTATTTAACTTTAAATACTCAAAAGATTTTGCTGTTTTATTATAACACAATAAGCCTTAAAAATTTATTCAGTTTTCTCAGTCATTTCTCAGACTTAACTAACGTCAGTTCGGGATAAGGGAATTTTGCCATAGCTTCCACGAAAGAATAGGAGTTTCAGGCTACGGTAGCATCAGGGTTTTAGCTTATCCCGAACTCAGGTTTTGTTAATCCCTGAATACCGAGAGGACACTTGCTATGGCTGAAAGTATGGATGCGAAAGCGGGATCTCCCAACAAAGAAAAAGGCTACGCGGAAAAAGGTTCCCGTGAACCCTCTCGCGCAGCACAGGCCGCAATCGTACAAGCGGCGACTTGGGCCGCTAAAGGTGGCAAATCTCAATAAATAGTCGTTGAACTCTTTTTTATCAAATGCGGATTCGATCGATATCCGCATTTTTAATTCTTCAAGCTTTAGGTTCTTCCGAACTTACACTGTAGAAAATTCCTCAAGCTCCCTCTCTGCCCAGCAATGCTCTAAAGTTGATAAATATCAATTTAACAAAAACTCAAAGTATTGCTGTACAAGCTTTACAAGCACGAATTGTTGATAGTTTTGCATGACAGGTTCGGTAGAGCCGATTAATTTAGTGATTTCGGTCTTTTAAAGATCGGATCATTTGATTGTTCCTTGATATTCTGCGGGGAAGGATTTTCCTTCTGGTAAGGAGAAGCTTTGATCGTTTCGAGCGGAATTCCGCGAGATAATGCAGAATCTAAAAAAACCTCGACTGGAATTCCCCAGTTAGGACTATGGGTACTATCTAACACCGAACAGTTTTCTGTACTGTTTTCATAGGTTCCAGCCGTGGCATGAATAGCCACCACTTGATCATATTGGTTAAAGACTCCAGCCCCACTCATTCCTTCAATTGTTGGATTTGTATATTTGACTCGATTTCCCTCTTGAAAGTGTTTTTTTGGATCGTCGAGATTCTTTAAAAGCTTTCTATCGTTTTCGGTGTACTCTTGATCTGAGCGGACGATCTGCTCTATAGCTCCGCGTGTCAACTCCTCTTTTGGTTTTCCAGAACAATATCTCCAACCTAATACCGAGACTGCTTGACCTTGAGAAATATTGGGATTTAAAGTGACATTAGGATAATCGATATCGCTAGTAAATTTAACAATGGCTAGGTCTAATTCTGTATCTGGGATAATTTCTTTGATCGGATAGAATCGATTGTCATAGGTAACGATCTCCTTTGAAGATGGATTCAATAAATTATCTACTACGTGTTTGGCGGTCAGCACATAGTAATCATTAGAAGCGGAACCGATGATTATACCCGTTCCTATTCCTTTGATATACACAGTAGATTTTTTTAATGTTTCGGAAATTACTGATGAATTTACCTCATGCTCTTGCGGCATATTGCCGTTTTTTTCACAGCCTACCAATATACCCAATAAAATAATTGACAAATAAATAGTATAAATAGCTCGATACTTCATGTTTTTTACTTTGCTTTCGTGAGTAATATTCCTTTTTTCAAAAGATTTTTTACTGACCAGTGTTATCCTGAAATTCAAATTTAACGGTAACAGTTTCAATTTTAGACCTAGTATGTATCAGTTTAATATTTTTGCCTCGACAAAGAATTTTATAAATAACTTTTTGATCTTTTTTTTGCTCTTCTAGCTCGTATCGATAATAGTTTTGGTTATTATCTACTATTTTGGGGATAATATTTTTGTTTTGATGGCTTCCCAAACTTAAGGAAGTAAGTATTATTTGACAGTTCTGTGCAGCTGCCAATTTTATGGGCTTATTTGTAGTAAAATCGACTACCTTTTCAGAATCTGATATACAAATTTTAATTTTGTCGTTCGATTCTATCTGAAATGTTGCTATTTCTGTTGGATGAAAATAAATCCAAAAATTTTCGATTATATTTTTAAGGATTGTCAAAACTACTAATATTATCAGAATCAATACTATCAAAGGCAATACACCCGATAGTATCAAGATCATGTTCAATTTTTGTTCAAGATTTAACCGATCAACAGGAGTCATGGGGTTTAACTTCCTTACCCCAAGAGTTTCTGATTTGACGGAAGGAGGTGGAGACAAAAATCCGATTGGTTCTAATTGAGCCGTGGAGGTCGGTAATTCGCTAAATAATTGCTGAGAATTGAGCGATAAATACCAATCAATAGGTAATCCCAAAGATAAGGGAGCATTGTCTTGAATAATGAATGGAACTTTTTTATCATCTGCGTATCTATTTTGTGGGGCATCAGCCGTGGTTTTTCCTTTTCCATTGATTCCGACTAAATGCCCTTGCTGATTGAGAATTGCACCTCCACTGGTTCCTTCCTCGGTGTCATTGGTAAAAGCCAATTGATATCCGTCCTTTAGATAGCGATCAATAACCCATCCTTTGCCTTTGGTAAAAAGAAATTCTGCTGGACAATCAGTAATAGGAACTGCACCTACTTTACAGGGAAATCCAGTCACAAAAAAGTCACTTTTATCTGGCAAATTTTCCGAGGTTTTTTTAATGGCTGTTTCGTATTGATAAGGACTCTCGAACCATAACAAGGCTAGATCAGCTTTTACCCCCATTTGCTCGAATTTAGCCTTGGGATGAATTTGACCTCTATGAATGAAACCCTCATGAGTTTGAATATAAAATGTGCCACTTCTAGATAAGACATGGGCGTTTGTTAAGACTAAATAATTGTAGATGCTTTGACTATTTTTCCGTTTGATTTCTTGTCTATCAACGATAACTCCCGAACCGCTGTCGGATGTTGTATATGGCCAGTCTTCCCATAAAACTGTGTAAACTCTTACAGTGATCAATCTAGCGATATCCCTTATCATATCTTCATCCATCTTCCCTATAGAGGGTTGCTCATCAGAATGAGAAGTTTGTGCCTCGATAGGATATAAAAAAGCTTGCATGGTGAACAACACCATGCAAGTTAACAGAAAGATAACGATAAATTTTCTAAGTTTCATGATTACTGCGAAACACACACTTCTCTGGCCACCTTCTCTTCACCTCGCAAAACCGCCATAATGTTAACGAAGGTTGACTTATTACCACATTGCTTGAGAGGCCGCCCAGAAACGTTTCTATCTTGGAGAGCGAACAAGTCGTCTAATAACTGACTAGGGCTTTCTTTCCCACCACTGCCATTCTCAAATCCGTAAATATTTCCATTAAGCGTCCACAGAAGCTGCTCTTTTCTACATTTAGCTCCTTCTTTATTAGTAGTACAAATTGCGGGATTTCCGTTGATATAACCATGCCCTATATATTGAGCCCCTTTGCTGAACTGTTTATTAAGACGATTACTCACCTCTCGACAGCGTCGTAGCGGCGTGTACCCAGCCTCTCTCGCTAACGGTTCTAACCACCGAATCAATTGACGTGGTTGGTTCTGCCATTGCGGGCTAGTAGCCACAGTAGCGGGAACACCATTACTGAGAGTTTGACACTGAAACCTCACTGGCGGGTTTTTTGCGAAAATCGGCTGAGAGAATAAGACCGAAAATCCGACTACTGCCGCTACAAGAACTATTGCGAACCTCTTGAGTCTATTCAACGTTAAAACCCTCCAGCACTAAGGATAATATAAAATCATCTTAACTCAACAATTTCTGCACCCGTGTTCGTTTTGTCACGATTTTCTGACAAAATCAAGGTACTCTGATCGGCTTTCGGTAAGAATCAGTCGGCAAAAAGAGGGGTTCTGACGGCTCGATCGACCCTTCTCGTTTATTCTCTTCAGTGCGAAGGAATAGAGGTTTATCGGGAACCTCTATAGTCGATAGAACATCTCGACAAATTTCTAGGTGACGATGAGATTGACAATTCATCACTAGATTTTTCCAAGCAAAGTGCAGATTATATTGGGCGGTATAGAGACTTAACAAGCTAATCAATAATCCCAACAGTGGCATAATCTGATGAAATTGACGTGTCATGGCTCTTCTCTACTTTGTGTGATAATTTTTGTTTATGTAAGGTGAAATGGTTACTGAATAATACTTTTAACCTGAGTTCGGGATAAGCTAAAACCCTGATGCTACTGTAGCCTGAAACTCCTATTCTTTTGTGGAAGCTATGGCAAAATTCCCTTATCCCGAACTGACGTTACTTTTAGGACTATTTTGAAAGAAGAAACTATCAGTATAGACCCCCGTTTCCACACAGAAACCAAAAGAATCGTTTTATTTCTTTCTCTTATCAAGCCAGACGATTAGATGTGCTTTGACTCTCGCCTAGTTCTTCTTTAGATTATCGGGACGAAGAAAAATCCCTCCCTCGTTTTCGGGGTCTGGCGAAGAAGGACTAGGAGATGGGTTTGGAATTGGGGACTCCATCGGCTTCGGATCAGGATGCGAATCGAAGACTCTTGCTCGAAGTAGATTAAAACCCCAGATAAATCCTGTGATCATGACTAATATCATCAAAAACTTGCCCAGAGGTATATTGACCATAGGAATCTGGGTATTGATCACCGAACGAAGAACACTGACTCGACTCTTAGTGATAACTACTGTTTTTCCTAAATGATGCAAGTCTTCAAGAATTTCCTCTACATTTTTATAGCGATCTATGTGGTTTTCTTGAATCATTTTATCGATAATAGCCGCTAGTTGATCCCCCACGTTATTAGCCTTTGTTCTCCATGCGAGCATTTTGGTACTCGAATTACGAGATATATCTTTTGGTTCAATACCAGTTAAAGCTTTAATAACAGTCATTCCCAAAGCATAAATATCACTATTGAATTCTGGATAACCGTCCATTTGTTCTTTTGGCGTATAACCACTGGTAAAAATTTTAGTTAGATTCCCTCCTGATAAATTCGGTAATTGTGAACTGGATAAAAGAGGTGCTTTAACTCCTCCAAAATCAATCAAAATAAATTTTTTATCTCGATCCCGACGCAAGATATTCGATGGCTTGATGTCTCGATGAATTACTTGTTTTTTATGGATGTATTCTAAAACGGGGAGAATCCCTAGCAAAAATTCAATGACTTCCTGTTCCTCGAATTTTCCGCGAGAGCTAATTTCATCTTCCAGTGAATCACCTTCTATATATTCTTGAACTAAATAAAATTCTTGATCTTCTGAAAAATAGGCAATTAAATAAGGAATTTGATCGTGTTTGCCTAAATTCATTAGCGTTTTAGCTTCTCGATAAAATAACTCCTGCGCTTTTTTAAGTTCATCTTGGTTATTGCTTTTAAATATAAGCTTTTTAATAACACATTGACTTCCTAAACGCCGTGAATCTTCAGCTATATAGGTTTCTCCAAATCCACCCACACCCAATTTTTTTACAATTTTATAATACTGGCCAATAATCATTGAGGGTTTCATGGTCTTGGTTGGCAATCTTGACAGAAGATGATTTATATTCTAGCAACCACAGCCACAAAAAAGCACCCCCTCGCGGGAGTGCCTTTTCGTTCAGACTAGAACTTAACCATTGATAGCAGGAGCAGTCAGAGCTACGGGAGCCTGTTCACCACTAGCCAAGTCTAAGGGGAAGTTGTGAGCATTACGCTCGTGCATTACTTCCATCCCGATACCAGCGCGGTTCAGCACATCAGCCCAAGTACCGATTACACGACCTTGAGAATCGAGAATCGACTGGTTGAAGTTGAAACCGTTGAGGTTGAACGCCATGGTGCTAACACCCATCGCCGTAAACCAGATACCGATTACCGGCCATGCACCTAAGAAGAAGTGC
>NZ_JADBTB010000077.1:0-4980 GCF_020246405.1 Microcystis sp. M083S1 | reverse complement strand
TTCCCGCCACCGCAGCCCTGTTAATTTTTGCGTTAATCTTCTCTGTGGTTTGATTGCTTACTGTCACCAGCCGAAAAAACCCTCCTTGAAGATGGAATGGGCTTTACCCCCCGCTGCTTAACCCGAACTGGGGTTAGTTAGAGTGAGGGGATGATGGGGAAGTGGGAATTATGAATTATAAATTATGAAGTGGGGAGAAGGGAGAGGGGAGAATAAATAAAACCAATCTCCTAACTACTGAGTCCTAACTCCTGTCTCCTGACTCCTGATAGCTAAAAGCTAATTATTGGATTACTTCTTTAATAATTGTTAAAACATCATCATTGATATTGCGAGGATTGCGCTGGTATAACTTATCTCTTTCCAATTTTAAAACGCGATCGATGATTTTTCGCACATCTTCGGGAGCGTTTAAAATCGGTTCTTGGATATTTTGGAGATTATTATCAGAATTAGTCATAAGGCAGATTTTTTAATATTTACAGATGCTGCATTGCAAACAAAATCCTTGCCGGGGTACGTTAATCTATTACTAACGCACCCTCAGCCTAGATTGTTTCCCTAGACGAAACTTAAATAGGGTAACTTTTGGGCGGTAGATTGAATCAGATCGAGATTTTGTAAAAGCTGTCCGCAGGTATCCCAACCCCCTTCTATTAACATCTGTCGGGAACCTTCATTCATAGAGACAGTAGCGACAAAATCCCCCCATTCCACTGTCATGGTTGTCAAGGAAAGATCGACGGGAATTTCGGGATTAGCTGCAATTAAATCCTGTAAATGGGTGATGGTTTTAGCCTCGGCAGTGACACAGGGAACCCCATTAGCGATACAATTGCCAAAAAATATTTCGGCGAAACTTTCCCCGATAATTGCTTGAATTCCCCAACGTAAAATCGCTTGCGGTGCGTGTTCCCGAGAAGAGCCACAACCAAAATTACCATTGACTACCAGAATTTTTGCTCCTTGGTACTGGGGTAGATCGAAAGGATGACTCCCCTGTAAAGCCGCTCGATCATCAGCGAACACTTGTTCGCCTAAACCTTCAAAGGTGATACAACGCAAAAAACGAGCCGGAATAATGCGATCGGTGTCAATATCGTTGCCTCGCAAGGGTAAAGCTCGTCCGGAGATGGTTTTAACTTGACTCATGATCTTTTTCTAAGTTTTACTAGCAGTGATAAAAAAGGTGGTTGCATCTTGCCATACTCCCTGATCGGTGGCATTTTTCTCGATTTCTCGGCGATAATTGTTCACTAGAGTCGCAATTTCGCCAGCCGATAGGCGGTCAAAAGGGTTATGCTGAGGATAAAAATACTGCCCATACCAGAAGTTTTTGGCGGTTTCTAGGGGCAAATATCGACCTAGTTGTTCGACATTGACCGATATATTGGTAAATCCCGCATTTTCCAGCAATTGATGGCATTTTTCCGGGGTGGCGATGGGAGTATGCAGATTAGGCAACTCAAAACCATAGGTTTCGCGACAAACACCACTGATCAAGGGTAGGAAGTGGGATTCTAAATTATTACAGGAAAAAGCGACCGAACCGCCTTTTTTTAACCATTGATACCATTTTGCCAGCACTTGCGGGATATCGGGGAAAAGTGCAATCGCCAGAGAACAGGTAATCAGATCGAAACTAGACTCGGCAAAGTCAATGGCAGCTATATCGGCGTTAATCAGGTCAATATTCTCGATATTTAATGCTTCTAGCTTTTTTTCGGCTCTGGCAATCATTTCTGGCGTGAAATCAACCCCGATGACACTTTTTACTTTTGGGGCAATTGCTACCGCTATAAATCCCGTTCCCGTTGCCACGTCTAGCACAGATTGGCTTTTTTGTAAATAGAGATAATTTACTAATTTAAGGGCGCGAGCTTGTGTAAAATCGTTATCGTAATCGTGACGAAGGGCATAAAAATCAATTACTTGACGCTGATAATCTTTGCTCATCTTCTCTATTGCCCAATTATCGACAAAGACTGACCCAATTGACTTAAATTAAGAGCATGGCCCCCGGTAACTAGATAAACCGCGTCTGCTATTGTGCCAATTCTACGACAGAGATCGCCTAAACGATCGCGAAACAGACGACCGAGGGGATAAGCGGGAACCACACCCCAACCGGTTTCTTCCGCCACCAGAATAACATCAACGGCCGCGTTTTTGAGGGAATACAAGAATCGATCGCTAATTTCTAACCATTCGGCTGCCGACATTTCTAAACAATTGGCTACCCAAGTACCGAGGGAATCGATCAATAAACAGTGAGTAAATGGGCTATTATCAATAGTTTCGCTCAATTGTCGGGGAATTTCTTGGGTTTGCCATTGGGGGGAACGTCGCTGCCGGTGTCTTTCAATGCGATCGCACCATTCTTGATCTTTTTCATCCACCGAGGAGGTGGCGATATAAATAACGGGTTTTTGGCTGATTTTGGCTAAATATTCGGCCCATTCACTTTTCCCAGAACGGGCAGCCCCTGTAACTAGGATAATTTTTTCATGCACGATCGAGATTTTGGCAAATAACTAAAGTATATACAGGAGAAAACTGTCCTATTCTCGATCATCAAAACGGTGAATATCATCATCTCCTAAATATTCGCCATTTTGCACCTCGATCATCACCAAAGGAATAGAACCGGGGTTTTCCACCCGATGACGGGTATTCATGGGAACATAGGTAGATTCTTTTTGTTTGAGGAGAGTTTCTTTTTCATCACAAATTACCCGCGCTGTACCAGAGACGACAATCCAGTGTTCACTGCGATGGTAGTGCATTTGGGTACTCATGTGATGGCCGGGTTTAATGACAATGCGATTGATGCGATACCGCGGACCTTCCTCCAATACCGTCACCGTTCCCCAGGGGGGAGTCCTCGTCATTTCTAGGTCTTGGGGAGAAGGGGAGGGAGCATTAATTAAGTCATCCATGGCGGTGGTCTCCAAACTTGATCAACATTCTAGTGGACAATAATCAGTTATCAGTGAACAGTGAAAAGACAGCAGTAAACTGCCATTTGATGATGATCACTTAATACACACTGCTCACTTAAAACTCAAAACTTAAAACTCAAAACTGATAACTGATAACTGATAACTGATTCAGGAGGGCAATTGTTTAAAATCAAAATTTGTGTCTTTGCCCTTGACAGATGGCTCGGTTTGTGCTAGGCGATTAGCCATTTGTACCAGATCCACTCCGGTAGCTTGACGCAATTGTTCAGCAAAGGCAGTCATTTTCGGGACAAGATTACCATCACCCCCGTCCACTACCGTCACCGTTTGCACCTGCACTTCTGGGACACTAGCGACCATTAATTTAAGCAATAACTCCAATTTTTGGTATAAAAAGATGTTTTTAGCGTTATTTCCCGCTCCTTGCCAAGAGGCCGCTAGTTTTTTGGTTCCTTCCGCTTGCGCTTTCCCCTGTTCGATAATTTTGGCCGCTTCCCCCCGGGCTTTTGCGATCGCTTGTTGACATTCCGCCGCCGCAGGAGCGATCACATCTGCTTGTAATTGCTGTTTCACCTGCTTAATTCGGGCGTTTTGTACCGCCACTTCGGCCTGTACTTTAGCTAAATCCGACATAACCACCGATTCTACCTCAGCAATCATGGCGCCGCGCTTAGTTTGAGTGTCGCGCACCCGTTTTTCTGCGTCAGCTTTGGCTATTTCTAAATCTTTTTGGATACGACGCAAAGCGGTTAGACGTTGATTCTCGGAAGCCTTGATAATCGATGTTTTTCGGGCTTTTGCTTCTGCTATCCGGGCATCTCTCTGTAATTCGGCTTTTTGCTTCCGTCCGATCGAATCGAGATAACGCACCTCATCGGAGATATTCTGGATCTGCAAACTATCCAAAACTAAACCCAATTTTTCCAGATCCTGTTCCGCTTCTTCCAGGAGACTTTTAGCAAAGGCAATCTGATCGGAGTTCGCTTGTTCTGGGGTTAAATTCGCCAAGACACCGCGCAAATTGCCCTCCAGGGTTTCTTTAGCTAATTGTTCGATTTCCTTGCGTTTCTTGCCCAATAAACGCTCGATCGCATTGTGAATAATCGGTTCCTCCCCGGCAATTTTAATATTCGCCACCCCGGTGACGATTAACGGCACACCGCCCTTAGAATAGGCATTAACCACCCTGAGATCGATGATCATGTTGGTCAAGTCCATCTGATACACTTGTTCTATCATGGGTAAACGAATACTGCTGCCCCCTTTTACCAAACGATAACCGATGGTTTTGCCCGTGGCCGTGGGACGACGACTACCGGCAAAAATTAAAACTTCGCTCGGTTGACAGATATGGTAATAGTTACGGATGACTAATAAACCCGCACCTGTGCCTAAACCGAAAACTCCCAGTAAAACAGCGATAATTTCCATAGATTTTATTACGGTCGATGCTCGGATCAAATTAACTAAATTGTATCCATCAATTTCCAACTTTGACAGACCAGTAGTCTGGCAGGGTGGGCTACATCCAAAATTAAAATAAGTAGGGTTTGCGGCAAAAAGTTTTTCGGTGGGGGCAGGGTGTGGGGTGTGGGGTGTGGGGTGTGGGGTGTGGGGTGTGGGGTTTTACCGGTTTTGAGGTGGCCAATTGCCTAATTTTTAGGGAAAAAGTCCGGGGATTTTCCCCCTGATCACTCCCATACCTGGTACTTTTTGATTGACAAAAAGTCTAAAAGTCTTACCCAACAAGGTTTTTATATTTATTCAGCAAACCCTAAGTAATGATAGAGTAAAATCCTCTAGTTTTATCTTGACTTCAATCAAATTGCTTCTAAAATCTACACATAACTTTATTCGTAGAGCCAATTATTCAATGTATAACTGAACTTCCCCCCATACATATATACTATAATAGCCGAAAACCCTTATCCATCAATGGATGTAACCCCTTAACTTTTCTTAATGTACCCATGTAATTTGTAACATTTCTTAATGGACAAGAATTCTCTCCATTTGC
>NZ_JADBTB010000076.1:0-70262 GCF_020246405.1 Microcystis sp. M083S1 | reverse complement strand
TCATCCCGGTTTATTACCCTTTGCCGTCCTCAGCAATACCGATGATCCCGAACAGGTGTTAAGTCTGGTGTCCCGTTCTTTAGAAACTATCCCCGAAAAACAGGTGCAAAGCAATCTCGCTGCCGCCACCAGTATTCTCGCCGGGTTAGTATTAAATCGGGAGACGATTAAAAAAATCCTTCGGAGTGACATTATGAGAGAATCAGTCATCTATCAAGATATTTTAGAGGAAGGCGAGGAAAAGGGACTACAAAAAGGACGACAAGAAGGACGACAAGAAGGACTGCAAGAAGGACGACAAGAAGGTAAAGAAGAAAAAGCCCGACAAATTGCCCTAAAAATGCTATCTGCTGGCTTTTCTATCTCAGAAATCGCCCGATTTACCGATTTATCCCCCGACGTGATCGAGGAATTACAAAGACAGCAGCACAATTAAAGCTTTTAACCGCAAAGGGTGGCGAATTGGCAAAATTTTGGCTCATCCCCCCACCCCAAGCGCGGTTAACGACGTTTAGCGAGGCGACACACCACTAAACCGCTCCCTAGTATGCCTAGTCCGATAATACTAGAAAGTTTGGGAGTGGACACATTACCAATATCACCCGGAATATCAGCAGCAACAAGGCGAAAGTTATCGATTGCAGCATAACTACTGCTGAGAATATCGGTTTTATCCCAAAAAAGCCCCAATTTTCTCCACGGCAGCCTCTAGAATATCGGGATCGTGAACTAAGGCAAAACGCACATAACCCTCACCACCCTTACCAAAACCGGAACCGGGAGAGACCGCGACACCGGTTTGGGCCACCAATTGCCGACAAAAATCGACGGAATTACCCGGCCAACTGGGGGGAATTTTCGCCCAAACGTACATAGTAGCGGCCGGAGTGGCAACAGGCCAACCGATGCGATTTAGGGCATTAATAAACACATCCCGGCGTTTTTGGAAGATAGCGACGGTTTCCTTGACTGAATCTTGATTACCAGTTAAAGCAGCGATCGCACCGTTAAGGATGCCCAAATACTGATTAAAATCAACCATGGCTTTAATCTGTCGCAAAGCCATAATTAACTGCGGGTTGCCAATGGCGAAACCGATGCGAAAACCGCCCATATTATAGGACTTGGAAAAGGTAAAAAACTCGATCGAATTAGTTTTAGCTCGATCGGCCTGTAAAATTGACGGGGGGGGCGATGTTCCCGCAAAAAAGATGTCTAGATAGGGAAAATCGTGGATTAAAACTAAATTATGCTGACGGCAAAAGTCAACCGCTTTTTGAAAAAATGCCAAAGGTGCGATCGCTGTAGTGGGATTATGGGGATAACTCAAGACCATCAGCTTCGATTGTGCCAGCACTGCCTCAGGAATGTCCTCTAAAACCGGCAGAAAGTCATTTTTTGCCAAAATTGGCATTCCGTACATTTGACCGCCAGCAAGGGCAACACCGCCCAAATGGGAGGGATAACCCGGATCGAGGAGCAGAGCAAAATCCCCGGGGTTGAGAAGGGCCAAAGGTAGATGGGCCGTGCCTTCCTGAGAACCAATTAGGGGTAAAACCTCCGTTTCCGGATCGACGGGGACACCAAAGCGATCGCTATACCAGTTAGCGGCAGTTATTCGGAAGTCTCGCGTACCATTATGGAGTAAATAGCCGTGGGTGTGAGGATCGTGGAGAGATCGCTCAATAGCATCGACAACGTGGGGAGCAGCCCCAAGATCGGAGGAACCGAGCGAAAGATCGATAATGGTATTACCCGCTTCTCTACTGGCAGCTTTTGCCCGATCCATATCGGCAAAAACGTTGGATTGGAGTGCCTGTAAGCGGTGTGCTAGGGTTAAGTTATTCATAACCACAGATACCTAATTAGCTGACATAGGTATCGATAAAAGATTGTAATTGTGGTTTGCCGATCGCCCCTTCATGAGTGGCAATAAGTTTTTTATCTTTAAAGATGCGTAAAGCGGGAACACCTTTCACATCACATTTAGCCACCGAGTTGGGGTTAGGGTCCACCTCTAGTTTAACTACTTTTAGCCGTTCGCCGTAGGTGTTGGCTACCCAATCGATCGAGGGGGATACCAGACGGCACGGACCGCACCAACTCGCCCAAAAATAGACTAAAACGGGTTTTTCGACCTCAAAAACCTCTTGGTCAAACTTCTGATCGCTAATGACAGTTACGCTACTCACAGTATTTATTTCCTCACCATCGTTACTGATCATCATAGGGGTTCTGGGTAATTTTCGGCAATTATCCACTTCCACAATTCCTCAAACATGAGGATCGAAGACATCGCGTAAACCATCACCGATAAAATTAATACTTAACACTGTGATCACGATAGCCAGAGCCGGAAAAATGACCAAGTGGGGGGCAGTTGTCAAGTAATCTTTAGCTTTAAATAACATTTGTCCCCAAGTCGGCACATCGGGGGGGAAACCCAAACCCAAAAAACTCAGGGTTGACTCGGTAATAATCGCATTACCCACCGCTAAAGTAGCCGCCACGATAATCATTCCCAAAACATTAGGCAATAAATGCACCCAGATTAAACGGAAAGGAGTGGCCCCCAAAGCAATCGCAGCCGAGATAAACTCCATCTCGCGTAATTTTAAGAAATTTCCCCGCACCAATCGCGCCACCGACATCCAATTTAAACCCCCGATTACTAAAACCACGAGGATAAAAATACCCGTTTCCGGTCCGGCGATTTTTTTGATGCTATCGCGAAATAGATAGACAATCAGTAAAAGTAGGGGTAATTGGGGCAAAGATAGGAATAAATCCGTTAATCGCATCAATAAGCCATCGATTGCGCCCCCGTAAAACCCGGAAATAGCTCCGATCGCCGTCCCTAGAATAATCGCAACTATCATAGCAGCAATCCCCACCGCTAGGGAAATTCGACCCCCCACCAAAATCCTCGCCAATTGATCCTGGCCCAGATCGTTAGTGCCGAAAAGATGTTTTAAACTAGGGGGAGCAGTGGTTTGACTAAAATCAATGGTATCGATGGGGACCCGATAAAAAATCGGACCGAATAGGACGGCAAGAATAATTATAATTAATGCGATCGCTCCTATTGTTGCCAGGGGATCTCGGTAAAAACGTCGCCAAGTATCGATAATTGCAGAAGACAGGGGAGACATAAGCTGTTAAGTGTTTAAATTACTTTTTGAGACGAGGCACTCTTGCATTAGGGGAGATTCCGCTAATCTAAGAATAAACGGTTTAAATGAGTCTTTTTAGTCTGCTGTATTTTAGGTAAAATCTCAAGATGAGTCCCTTTATTGAAGGAACCGTTGTGTTATAGTATAACTCAAGTTCAGAAAATAGAGAGTAAAACTATGACTGTTAAAGAACTTATTCAAACAGCAATTGATAATTTACCTGAAGAACAACTAGATGAACTTTATCAATTAATTAAAAATTTCACCGCCAGCAAAAACAACTTATTAGAAGAAAAACCATCCTTATTCAAACGTCATTTTCCAGTTGAGAATATGGTGGGTAAAGCTAAAATACTAGGTGATATGGTCAGTCCTATTGTAGATGAAGAAGATTGGGAATGTCTGAAGTAATTGTGCTTGATACTCATATTTGGTTGTGGTTAATAAATGGCAATTTTGACAGATTTACCGAGCATTGGCTAGAAAAATTTGAGTTAGCAGAATCTCTCGGAGTTTCCCCCATTTCTTGCTATGAAATAGCCCTTGCTAACCAACGGGGGAGATTAGAATTAAGTTATCCCCTTCAAGAGTGGATTCAACAAGCTTTAACAGTAGCTAAAATAGATATATTTTCAATTACCCCCGAAATTGCCATTAGAGCCGTTAATTTATCTCCCATTCACAAAGATCCTTTTGACCGTATTATTATGGCTACAGCCTTAGCATACGGGGCAAAACTGGCTAGTATTGATAACTTATTTTCTAAATATGTTGAAATCAAAGATCATCTCATGGAGAGAGGGAAATAGTGATAAGTAAGAGGACAAAATCAACAGATGATTAAAATTTACACGGAAATCGAACGGGGGCAAAATTGGTTAGAGCGCCATCAAAAATCTTCTCCGATATTTGCCCTAGTTTTGGGGTTTACCGAGACGGGATTAATCCCCGGAATCTCCACCGCCGGCGCCACCCCGGAAGATAGAAAATATACAGCGATCGCCGATGCCGAATTTATCGTTAAAGGAGTTTCACCCCATCCCCGTTATCCCTTACCCCCCCTAACGGTGGGAGCCTCCCCTGCCTATATTACCCGCGCCGTGGTGGAAAAATTAGCCATTCCCGTCCGGGTTTTTAACGCCGGTTTACCCTTGCCCCCGGCCGTCGATTATATCGAACTGGGGGGACAACCGGCCCGTTGTCTCTCCACCGGCCGCGCCCTAGATTTCGACATAGTAAAACACCTGTTCGCCCAAGGACTAACCTGGGGAGAAAAACTAGCCCGCCAGTCTAGTTATCTAATTATCGGCGAGTGTGTGGTCGGTGGCACCACCACCGCCCTCGCCATCCTCACCGGATTGGGTTATCGAGCCAACGGCAAAGTTAACAGCAGCCATCCCCAGTGCAATCATGCTCAGAAATGGGCAATAGTTGAGCAGGGATTAGCCCGAAAAGAAATTTTTGATCCTTTTGAGGTAATCGCCGCCCTAGGCGATCCTCAGCAGATTTTCGTCGCTGGCATGGCCATCGCCGCCAGTCGCCAGGGTGGGGTACTCCTCGCCGGAGGAACCCAAATGTTAGCCGTTTCTGCCCTAATTAAAGCTCTGGTGGCTAAATATGCCTATCCAGTTAACTGGGAAAATATCATCGTCGGCACAACTCGCTGGGTAGCGGAAGATAAAACGGGGGATACGGTGGGATTAGCCCGAATGATCGGAAAAGTGCCTTTATTAGCCACACAATTAAACTTTTCAGCCTCTAAATACCCGGTTTTGCAAGCTTATGAACAGGGTTTCGTCAAAGAGGGAGTAGGTGCGGGGGGATGTGCGATCGCCGCTTATCTGTACCAGAATTGGACTAATCAAGATTTACTCAAAGCGATCGAAAATTTAATCGGGTTTCAACTATAGCAGTTATCTTAATGATCAGGTAGGAAGTTTTCCTTTTAGGGAGTCGGTAGTCGGATGTGAGTTTTTTAAATTTTATCTAGCTCTAAACTTTTATTTATTCTCTCCTACTACAGATTGATAAAATCTTTCTAGACTTTCTACAGAGGTTTGATCGTTAAATACTGTATCGATATTCATTTTAGTATAATCTTTGATTGTTTGTCGCCATTGATTATCTAAACCTAAACGAATAGCAATTTCAAGATAGTGATTTTTATCCGTAGCAATTGTCTCGGTTATGCCTAATTTTTTCAAGATAGCATAGGAATGTCTTCCGCGCATAAATTCCCCCGGACAGGTAACAACTGGAAGTTGACAGGCAATTGCTTCTAAGGTGGTATTTCCCCCCGACCAACTTAAGTTATCTAAATAGATGTCTGCTAATAAGTTAAGCTGAAAATAATCATTTTGTTCTAATTGTGGCATCATTACCCCGTAATCTTGCCAATTGAGTCCATACTTATCAAAAGCTTGACTTAATCTCGACTGAAAGCAATGGGTCACAAATTCGCTACGATGACAGATAAAAATAAAGTGGCTGTGGGGAACTTGTCGGGCAATTCTAGGAAAAATATCGTCATTTTCTGGCAGATATTTAAATAAACTCTGACAGTTTAAATAGATGATTTTATCCTCGGCTAATCCCATCTCTAAACGAGTTTTTCTCTGGGGAGGAAGCGAGGGTTTAGCATAGGCAATACCTAAATTAGATAAGCGAATTAATTTTTCACTGTAGTGATTATCTCCCTCCGTGGGTTCCATTAATTCACTGGAGATAAAATAATCAAGGGTTGGTAATCCTGAGGTGATTGGATGGCCCCAAGTTACACATTGTACTGGAGCTAAACGCAATGCTGCTAGTTGGGTAGTGCGAGCATCCATACCAATATCTAAATAAACCAGAATATGTAACTGATTATCTAAAATATGTTGAGCAATTCTTTCTATATTGACCAGATTATCAAATTGATAAAAATAATCACTTTGCTCTTGATATTGTTTGGTAAAATTATCCCAGGTGTTATTAATATCTATTCCATAACAGTAAATTTCAAATTGCTCTCGATTTCGCCACTGCAACCATCCTTGAAACAGTTTCGCTACTGTGTGATGACGCAAGTGAGCAGAAATATAGCCAAGGCGGATTTTTCCCGTAGGCATGGTTAGGTTTTTCACCCAATTAGGAAAGTTAACCGAGGCAATTTTATAAACCAATTCTCCATATTTTTTTTGTAGTTCTAAATCATTTTTAGCTTGATATTGAAGATAAAAGTTAGTTCTTAATCCAATACTTTTCCAAGCATCCTGTTGTTGATTAGTAGTAGTTAAATCAAGATTGGATAAGATATTATCTAACTGTTTCTCGTAGTTTGATCGATATTGCATAATATCGGCTTGAGTTGTGTAAACTATTGGCATTAACCGCATTAATTCTAACTTCAGAGATAGGTGATCGGGAAGATACTCTAAAGCCGATTTAGTTGCTTGAATTGCCACCTCGAGCGGATAATTATTTTGTAGTAACCAAATTAGGCGCAAATGTAAATCAATATTTTCTGGATGATAGGCAATGCCTTTTTTATACACTTCCAAAGCTTGTTTTTCTTCTTTAAGAATGAGATAGCAATGGGCGCAGTTTAAATAAAAATTGCTCTCCTCTATTTTAATTGCTAATAATTTTTGATAATAGTTTAATGCTAATTGATAGATTTTTCTTTGATAAAAATAATCACCTGAATAAAGATTCGCTCTTTTTTGGTCAGCTTGCAGAATTTCCCAAAGGGAGAGATTTTGACTAATTTCTCCTCTATCTCCTGCCAGTTGTTGAGCCGTTTTATAAGCATTTTTTGCCTCTGTCCAAGCTTGTTTAACTAAATAGACATTGCCTAAATTGATATAGAAAGGATAAAAATCACCCTGTTTATTAATTCCCTGCTGATAGAATTTTTCGGCTGACTCTAGCTGCCCTAGTTTATAAAATAAATTGCCCAGTTTGTTATAAGCATCGAGAAAATTATCCTTGAGATCAATCGCTTTTTGATAAGCTGATAAAGCTATATCTAAACGGGATTGTTTTTCTAGCACCATGGCCATAGTATAATGATATAAGGCTTGATTTTCCTCTAAGTTGATGGCTCGTGCCAAACAGTTAAAAGATTCTGTTAGTCGGTTAATTATATAGTATAAATATCCTAAATCGTGCCAGATGTAAGCTAATTGTTCACGCCAAGATAAAATTCTTAAGTAAAAGTCCTCAGCTAAAGTATATTCTCGCCGATTAATTGCCTCTTGCACCTCTTGAAGACAGGAGTTTATCACCGTCAGGGCATAATTTTCTATCTCTTCATCCCCTTCTATTTCTTCTAATTCTAGCCACTGGAGATAGATTAATTTAGCTTCGGCAAACTGCCAGCAATCGAGATTTCTAATTATCTCTTTTTTGAGCAGCATAATTAAATCCTGACTGGACTCTGATTCTAACAGCCAAAATAACCAAATTTCTTGCGCTGTTGCTTGCTGCCCTAGCAGCAAATAAGCTAATCCCAGATAGGGATAATAATCAGTCACTTCCGGATGAACCGCCAGTGCTTGCTGACAAAATAACAATAATTGATTATAGTCTCCCGATGCTAACATTAGCTCGATCGCTTGTTGGTGATTACTGTTGATCATTATCTTGACTCTCGCTGCTTTTATTCCACAATACCCTCGATCGAGCTTAGGGTAACATTTTGGGCTTATTGAACTTAACTAGCGATAGATTCGAGGATTTATTAGCCCCATCAAAACCAAAAACCCTGATTTTACCTAGATTTTACCCGATCTACCGCCCTAGCCCAACAAATAATTTTTCGCACAGATAAGAATTATTCTCAATAGCTGTACAATAGGAAAAGACAACTTTACCAAGAATCGAGCAATGAACGATAAAATAACTCGTAGAGTCTTTCTAGGCGCAGGAACAGCCACCTTAGCCCTAGCGGTGGGTCAATTAGGGAAAATAAACGAGGTTTCCGCCCAAACTAACCAATTAAACCTCTATTCCTCCCGTCACTACAACACCGACCGACGATTGTATGACAACTTCACCCGACAAACGGGAATAAAAATTAACCTCGTCGAAGGGGAAGCGGACCCATTAATCGAACGGATTAAAAGCGAAGGCAGCAATAGTCCTGCCGATATACTCCTGACGGTAGATGCGGGGAGATTATGGCGGGCCGACCAACAGGGAATTTTTGCCCCGGTCAATTCCCGCATTCTCACCCAAAGAATTCCCGCTAATTTGCGTCACCCCAAAGGTCACTGGTTCGGGTTTAGTAAACGCTTGCGGGTAATCATGTATAACAAAGACAGAGTTAACCCCAGAGAAATCGATTCCTATGGGGATTTAACCAATCCCAAATGGAAAGGAAAAGTCGTCACCCGGTCATCTAGTAACATCTATAGTCAATCTTTTACCGCTTGGTTAATCGACATCCAAGGAGAAGCAGCCGCAGAAAAATGGTGTCGGGGATTAGTGGCTAATTTTGCCCGTTCACCCCAGGGAAATGATAAGGCACAAATCGAAGCTGTCGCCGCAGGAATTGCCGATTTAGCCCTAGCTAACACCTATTACTTAGCTGGGTATGCCGAAGAAAAAGACCCCGCTAAACGGGCAATTTATGACAAAGTAGGCGTAATTTTCCCCGACCAAACAGGGCGCGGCGCTCACGTTAATATTAGCGGTGGTGGTTTAATTAAAACCGCCCCCAATCGAGAATCGGCCATTAAATTTTTAGAGTATCTTTCTAGCAATGAAGCACAGAACTTTTTTGCTAAGGGTAATCAAGAATATCCCGTCGTTCGAGGAGTTACTTTAGACCCTGTTCTGGCAAAACTCGGACGCGGGAAAGAAGATACAGTTAGCGTGGCTAATTATGGTCCTAATTTAGCCAAAGCAGTACAGGTAATGAATCGCGCCAGTTGGAAATAAGTTATCAGTTATCAGTTATCAGTGGGAATTATGAATTATGAATTATGAATTATGAATTAGGAAGTTAGGAAAATTGAAGATATATTTTGGGTTCGATCCCCCCTGCCCCCCTTGATAAGGGGGGTGCCGATAGGCGGGGGGATCCCCCCTTGATAAGGGGGGTGCCGATAGGCGGGGGGATCCCCCCTTGATAAGGGGGGTGCCGATAGGCGGGGGGATCCCCCTTAATAAGGGGGCATCTGACAGTTTTTAACACCTAACCACTTATGTTAAGGCAAATAAAACCGAGAGATTATTAGCGGGCATAGGAATTACTTCTAACAATTGTAAACCTCGATCGCTCGCTGCTTGCACCACATCTTCTAAATTCCTAACTCCCCAAGCAGAGTTTTGAGAACGGAGAGAAAAATCAAAGCTTTCATTACTAGGAGAAGTATGTTTTCCCTGTCGTTTATAGGGACCATAAAGATAGAGAATTTCCCCCGGACTGAGAAGGCGACTCGCTCCTGCCATTAAAGCTAAACAAGCGGACCAAGGAGCGATATGAATCATATTAATATTAACAATGGCATTAATGACGATATTTTCCGTCTCTACCGCCCAAACTGACTGATGAACATCGATAAATAGGGGGTGAGCGAGATTGGAACTAGGACAATAATCGCACCAACTGCGAATACTATCTAGAGCCAGAGGGTGACAATCCGAGGGAATCCAACGACAAGGAGCAAGACGAGGAGCAAAAAAAACAGCGTGTTCACCCGTGCCGCTAGATATTTCTAGGATATTCCCAGTCTTTGGTAAAAATTGGCTGAGAACTTCTAAAATCGGCTGACGATTGCGTTCTGTTGCTGGAGCGTATTGACGTAAATCAGACATAATTAGGGTTTGCGGCAAAAAGTTTGTTGGTGGGGTTAGGAGTCGGTCGTCAGTAGCCGCTCGTCGGGAGAGGAAGTCAGAATAACAGAATGACCTCGCACGTCTGGAAGCGGAACCCTTCGAGACTGCCAATAGTGGTCGCGTCCAGTGCTAGGGCGATTCTTTCTATAGTTATAGGCAGTAAACTGATGACCCACACTAACAAAGGTGCAAAACAACTGCTTATCTCAAGAGTGCTGCGCTTTTCTCCTTTTTTCGCTTTCCAAGACTCATACCATTCTTTCAGTCTATGCCTGACTGTGTTGGGTTTTTCCTCGTTGACTGCCGCAATCAACCTCGACACCTGAGTCAAACTGCTCGATTTGGTCATGACCATGCCAAAACTCCAAGTTGCCAATCCGATAGCTTGCGGTATTGACAAATGGGGCAGATGTTCTGATTCTATACACGACCACTGCTTGAGATATTTGTTGTTTAGCATTGTCTTTCACGATGCTCCTCTAAATCTCTAGCTTGTTTTTCTCAGCATGAGTAGGTGACTGCTCACCTCTTTGTAATAAACCTACACCTGTAAGCGATAGGCGGGGGTATCTGAGAGTTTTTAACACTTACCTACTTATTAATTATCCCACTAAAAGGTTTTCTTCGGGGTAATTAATAACTGTTGGTTTCGGATCGCCGATAATAGCCGCTATTAAAAGTATAACTCCCACCCGTCCCAGATACATCATAAAAACAATGATTAACTTAGAAATCGGCGATAAAGAGGCGGTTATCCCCATAGATAAGCCGACAGTTCCAAAGGCAGAAACTACCTCAAAAAACAGCTGAATCATTTGAAAATCTGTCTCCACAAATGAGATAGCTAGGGTGGAGATAATAATCGCTATAACCGAACCAAAAACCACGGCCATTGACTTTAAAATTAACGGCATAGGAATGCGCCTTTGATAAAGAGTCACTTCTTCACGACCTCTTAAAACCGAGCGAGTACAATTATATAAAATCCTAAAAGTTGTGGTTTTAATACCTCCCCCTGTACCGCTAGGACTGGCACCAATAAACATCAAAGCCATGGTAATTGATAAACCTTCTACGGAAATTTTACCAATATCAATGGTATTAAATCCTGCTGTTCTCGATGTTACCGATTGGAACCAAGCGGTCAGCAATTTATCTTTAATTGATAAATTAGCCAAAGTGTCACCATTTCCCTGTTCAGTAAGTAAAAAAGCCAAGGTTCCTATCACTAATAAAAATATAGTTGTGCTGATAGCAACTTTATAGTTAAGGGAAAAAACAAAGCCTTTTCGTTTATATTGAAAGCGATGAATAAACCAAGTGTAAAACTCGATAATTACCTGATAACCGATACCTCCAAAAATGATCAATCCTGTGATAGATAAGTTAATAATAATTGAAGACTGATAGGACATCAAATTATCTTTAAACAAGCCAAAACCCGCATTATTCCAGGCACTAATACTATGGAATAAAGATAACCACACCGCATATCTAAAATCATACTTTTGGGCGAAGACAGTTAACATAACCAGAGTTGCTGTTAACTCAAAAACTAGAGTAGTAGCAATCACTGATTTCATTAAACTTTGACTACCTTGTAGGAAAGGTCGATCGAAGGATTCTTGAATTGCTAACTTCTGTCTCAGGTCAAATTTTCGCCCAATTAATAACATTAAAAAAGTGGTAGTGGTCATATATCCCAAACCTCCCACTTGCACTAATAAAGCAATAAATAATTGACCCCAAAAAGAAAAATAAGTCCCTGTATCTACTACTGCTAAACCCGTAACACAGACAGCAGAAGTGGAGGTAAACAGGGCAACAATTGGGTCATTCCAAGTGCCGCTAGTGGTAGAAACAGGCAACATCAACAGGGAAGTTCCCGCTAAAATTACCGCAATAAATCCCAAGCAAATTGTCCGGGCAATCGTCATATAAATTCCTTAGTGAAAGTAGCTAAGAGAAGATTGTTTTTTGGCTAACACTTCTTGATAAACTAACTGTAAGTGATCGATATTTTTGCTGAGAGTGTAAGAGTCTAAAACTCTTTGACGGGCTTTTTGTCCTAAAATTGTTGTTAATTCGGGATGATCTCGTAAGACGGGCAAGAGAGTTTTTAATTGGGTAATTAGTCCTTTAGTATCTAGAACTATTCCCGCACCTTTTAACACTTCCCCATCGGCACCCACATCCGTAGCCAGACAAGCAACACCGCAGGCCATCGCTTCCAAGAGCGAAATCGATAAACCTTCCACTAATGATGGTAAAATAAAGCCGTCAACCCCGCGCAAAATTTCAATTCGTTTATTTTCATCGCCGATAAAACCTAACCAGATAATACCATCTTCTTCTCCATAAAAAGGTTTGAGGGAAGGAGTTAACGGACCATCGCCAACAATGAGCAGTTTGCATCTACTCCCTAAATTGGTTTTTTTCCAAGCTTTCAATAAAGATTCTACATTTTTCTCCGGCATGATCCGACCGAGATAAACAAATAAACAATCGGCATTATATTGAGCTTTAATATTCGATAGTCCTGGACAATACTTATTAACATCAACCCCATTGGGAATAATTGCTAATTTTTCTTCGGGAACTCCCAATTTAACTAAAAAATCCCGTTGAGAGGTGGAAAAAATAATTACCTTATCGTAATTAGCTAAAAAAGGGGCGTGTAGTTGGTAGGTTAATAATTGGGTACTGGAGATGAGATTGCGAATTTTACTATCAAAAGCCGGGTGAAAAGTCGCCACCAGAGGCAAATCTAAAGACTCACAAATTTCTGGTAGCAGAAAATCGAGGGGAGACAGGGGTAAGGACGCATGAACTAGATCGGGTTTCAGTTCCCTGAGTTTATCCTGTAGAACCCGACTCGATTTCAGGGTGGGAATAGTATAGACTTGGGAACTATAGAGACGTGGCAGGGTGATTTCGTCGTAAAAGTCGGGCCAATCGCTTACGGTGGGTTTTTCGGAAGAAAAATGCAGAAAACTGACTTGATAATCTCGATCGAGCAGGGAATTAGTCACTTCTCGCCCATAGGTAACGTTACCGCAAAAAGGAGATTTTTTTCCTAACCAGGCAATGTGCATTCAGATTCTCTTAAGAAAAATTTAATTTAGTCAAGTATCAGCTTACTAAATTAACCGTAAAATTAAAAGCTAATAGAGTACCCAAGCAAAATTAATTACCCATCTAAGTCCTCAGCTAAAAATTGCCCTTTGCAAGAGTGCCTATTTGATAGTTAAAATTCTCGGCTTTTTACTGATTGGCCGAGGACTTGCGACGACGACAGCGTTCTGAACAGTATTTGACCTCATGCCAACAGTTTTGCCACTTTTTGCGCCAAGTAAAGGATAAACCGCAAACGGGACAAATTTTACTGGGAAGATCGGACTTCGAGACCTGACGTGCCATGATTAAAATTAAAAAGTCAAAAACTGCTCCTTATCTATGAGTGTAGATGAAAATAATCAGAGTTCCCCACTCGATCGCCTGAGAATTATTTTAGTTGAACCAGCCGGAGCCTTAAATGTGGGTTCCACCGCCAGAATTATGCGGAATATGGGCTTAAGTCGCTTAATTATCGTCAATCCTGCCTGTGATATCCTTGCAGAAGAAGCGCGACGCATGGCAGTACACGGAATTGAAGTCCTAGAAAACTGTTCACAGGTAGCCACCCTGGGGGAAGCTTTGCAGGGTTGTCATCGCATCATTGCCACCACCTCGAAACCCCGTCACCTGAATACTCCCCTCGAAACACCCCGGACCGCCTTACCCTGGTTACTCACCCCTAACCTGGAATCGGCCCTAATTTTCGGGCCAGAAGACCGGGGTTTAAGTAACAGCGAACTGAACCACGCCCAGCGTTTTGTCGGTATTCCCGCTAATCCTCAATATTCCTCCCTTAATCTGGCCCAAGCGGTGGCGGTTTGCTCCTACGAACTGTACCAAATGGCAAGGGAAAATAGGCTCGAACCCCGGTTAGAAACGCCCCCTAATGCCACTTTTGAGGCTCTAGAAGGCTATTATCAGCACTTAGAGAGCTTTTTGCTCAAAATTGGCTATCTTTACCCCCACACCGCCGCCGCTAGGATGGAGAAATTCCGGCAATTTTATCATCGGGCCCGGCCCACGGTGGAGGAATTAGCCCTGCTGCGGGGCATTATCGGTCATATTGAAAGTATCGGGCAACTTTTTCTCGGTCTTGATAGTCTCAAGGGCAAGAAAAAAAATTCTCCTAGCGATCGATAATAAATCTGGATACCCTTGAGGAAAACCGTGACTCGTCAAGTAACTCGTCGTCCCACTAAAGTCCAATCCGGCCCTGGGTCCCCTAAGTCTATGGACTCAAACAATAAAAAAAGGTCTTTACCAGTTAAAAAGTCGCAAAAACAGCGTAAACCTAACCTAATCGCCTCTTTTCTCCTTCAGGTTCTTCGCTTCTCTATCCTTGGTGTCGGTTTAGGTGCGATCGCTGGTACGGTTTTAACGGTGGTGGATCCGAGCAAATTACCCCTACACCCAAAACCCACCGCTACTAATTCCCCGACTCCCCAACCCGTCACCCCGAAACCGACCACGTTAGTTTTAAACGAAAATCTCAGCAGCCTCAACCAGAAATTACAGGCTTTAGCGGTCAAATATCCGAAATTACAGGCGGGAGCTTTATTTATTGACCTCGATAACGGTGCTTACGCTAATTTTCGCGGAGATACTATTTTTGCCGCCGCTAGTACGATTAAAATCCCGATTCTGGTGGCCTTTTTTGAGGATGTGGATGCGGGAAAAATTCGTCTCGATGAACCCCTTGTGGCCACTAAGGATGTCATGGCCAGTGGGTCCGGGGATATGCAGTATCTAGGAGCGAATAAAACCTATACTGCCCTAGAAACCGCCACTAAAATGAACGTAATTAGCGATAATACCGCTACTAATATGTTAATTAAGCGCATGGGAGGCAAAAAGGCTCTTAATCAGCGTTTTCAAGCTTGGGGTTTGACCAGTACGGTAATTAATAACCCTTTACCTGATTTGGAAGGAACCAATACCACAAGTCCGAGAGATTTGGTGACAATCTTAGGAAAAGTTAATCAAGGGGAATTACTCAGTTTACGTTCCCGAGATCGTCTATTGAATATTATGCAGGAAACGCGCACTCGCACCCTGCTGCCCCAAGGTATCGAGAAATCCGCCGATATTGCCCATAAAACCGGTGATATTGGCTCGATGTTAGCGGATGCGGGGATTATTGATATGCCCAACGGGAAACGCTATCTAGGAGCAGTGATGGTCAAACGTCCCCACAATGATAGTAACGCTAGGACTCTGATTCAACAAATATCGCGCACGGCCTACCAACACTTTAAATGGTATCAAACTCAACCCCCAGCCAAACCGCAACCGGTCGCCCAATCTTCTCCCTCTCCTAGTCCGGTCGTTATTCCTAGTCCGGGTAATTAGGGTTTGCGGCAAAAAGTTTTTCGTGGGGGTAGGGTGTGGGGTGTGGGGTGTGGGGTGTGGGGTTTTACCCATTTTCAGGTGGTCAATTACCTAATTTTCAGGGAAAAAGTAGCTGAATTTTGCCCCCGATCCCCGCAATGGCTGGCACTTTTTGAGGGAAAAAAAGTCTAAAAGTCTTATCCAACAAGGTTTTTAGATTTATTAAGCAAACCCTAATTAGCCCCTAGGTTAAATTATTGGCTAAAAGACGGGCCAATTGTTCGGCATTTGCCCGGGGGGAAAGACGAGGAAGGATTTTTTCCCCCGTGGCTAGTTTTTGACAGAGGACGGGGATTTCGTACTGATAAGCGTTAAACCAATCCTCTCGACTGGTAATGTCCCTAATTTCTAACTGCCACTCTGGTTGACGGATTTTTTCTAGTTTTTCTAGCAACCCTTCGCAAAGATGACAGTCTGGTTTACTGTATAAAATTAGTTCTATGGTAGTCATAAATATTTATGTTCATTACCTCCACGATTAGTCTCTCATCAACAATTCTACAAACTCCCACACCCACACCGACTTTAAATAATAATTTAGTTAATTCAGGTAGTCAAGATCTAGTCTATATCGGTGTGTTTCTTCTGGCAATTACCCTAGTCATGGTTATTGGTATTATCAATCAAAAAATTGAATACGCTCTCATTTTTGCCGCCACTCTCACTATTATTTTAGTTGCTTTCCTCTGGTTTTTATAAGTCCTTCAACTAAGGAAATTGAGGGCAAACCCCCCTTAATAAAGCTTGACGGCTCTCGTTGATTCACCTTCACCAAATTGTTAACTAATTCGAGTTCAGACTTGACAAAAATCTCCCTAGGTCCGAGCGGAAGATTAAGGAATGCATCCTATATTTGCAGAAATACCGACAATTAGCAATTATCAGTGACTCTTAAATTGGTACAAAAATATGAACAATCGCGTGTAAGCATCTCACCGAAAAACTAATGCGCGGTAGGGTTGATTCATGAATCAACCCTACTATGAATCAACCCTAGGGGTTTGGGGGGTTCTACCCCCCAAAAGCTTGGATTGAGTGATAAAACCGAAAGTAACGGCCGATTTTAGGAGAAAGTTTCCCCTTAAAAATCGCAACTTAGTCGATTTACAAAAATGAGATGTACCCCAAGCAAAACGATCGGACTTATAATATAATTGTATTGATTGTGGCTTGTTGCTAGAATCACCCCAAATTGACTCAATGGGTTTATAAACGATGACAACCCTAGATATTGCTAACGATATTGTCTGTCCTCCCACCGATTTATGGAGTGATGAACCACCCTTGGAAAGTGATCTGCATTTACAACAAATTATTTTATTATTATCTTGTCTTGATTGGCTCTGGCAAGATAGAAACGATTACTATGCCTCGGGCAATTTGACTATTTATTATAACGAAAGACAACTGAAACAGCGAGATTTTTGTGGACCAGATTTTTTCGTAGTTTTAGATACGGAGAAACGTCTCAGAAAAAGTTGGGTCGTCTGGGGAGAAGGGGGTAAATATCCCAATGTAATCATCGAAATTCTCTCCGATTCCACCGCTAATGTGGACAGAAAAGCCAAAAAGGAACTATATCAGCATACTTTCCGGACTCCTGAATATTTTTTGTTTGATCCTAATACTTTAGAATGGCAAGGATTCACTTTAATCGAGGGACAATACCAACCGATTACCCCCAATAAAAATGGTTATTTATGGAGTAAGCAACTAGGATTATATTTAGGGATTTTTGCCAATAAATTGCGCTATTTCACCGAATCGGGTGAATTGGTTCCCACCCCTCAAGAGTCAGCCCGACAGGAAAGATTAGCCAAAGAAAGAGAACAACAACGGGCGGAAAAATTAGCCCAAAAGCTGCGAGAATTGGGCATTAATCCCGATGAAATTGCTTAAATATCCAGTTGGGGGTGTTAGGGTTGCCCAACTCACCCCAGCAGTCTAGTTATAAATACTTATAATTTCTCAGGGAATTATAACAATTATTAAATAATGTGTAGTTTTGTATACTGATGTCAGGAACTTAGATACAATATCAAGTGGCGTAAGATATATAGAGATTAGCTAGTGAGTCGGCATCAAGACAGTCAAACTGACCGGAAACGAGAAGAAACACAGTTCACTCCTTACAGTGCAGAAGCGATCGCTCAACAATACCGTTACAAACCTTGGCAATTGTTCGGTCGCGCTTTCGTGATTATTTGGTCTTTAGGATTATTTCTGCTCAGTCTCCTCTGGGACAAATGGACAAAGCAAGAAGAAGCCAATAAATACCGGCGTGCCAGCGAACTTAGGCAAATTCTCACCCGTTTGGGTCCCACCTTCATCAAAGTCGGTCAAGCTCTCTCTACCCGTCCCGACCTCGTTCGCAAAGACTTTTTAGACGAATTAGTTAAACTGCAAGACCAACTTCCCCCCTTCGATAACCACATCGCTTTTGCCATTATCGAGACAGAATTGGGGATGCCTGTAGAAAAAGCCTATCGAGAAATATCCCCCACCCCGGTAGCTGCCGCTAGTTTAGGACAGGTTTACAAAGCTATTCTCCCCACCGGCGAAGAAGTAGCCGTTAAAGTGCAACGGCCCGGGCTGCGGTCGCTTTTAAGCCTTGATTTATACCTAATGCGCTGGGCTGCCCAAAAATTCGGTCGTTTATTACCCCTCAATCTCGGCCACGACCTCACCCTGATTGTCGATGAATTCGGAACCAAACTCTTTGAGGAAATCGACTATCAAAACGAAGGTCGCAACGCTGAAAAATTCGCCACCAACTTCCAAAATAACCCCGAAGTTAAAGTTCCCAGTATCTACTGGCGTTATAGTGGTCGCCGCGTCCTCACCCTGGAATGGATTGATGGCTATAAACTCACCGATACCGAGAAAATCAAAGCTTTAGGATTAGACCCCAATAATATCGTTAAAATCGGCGTAACCTCTGGATTGCAGCAACTCCTCGAACACGGCTTTTTCCACGCTGATCCCCATCCGGGTAATCTTTTCGCCACCTTTGATGGTCGCATGGCCTATATCGATTTTGGCATGATGGATCAGTTAGAGGAGGAAACTAAAGAAACCCTCGCTAGTTGCGTCGTCGATTTAATTAACAAAGACTACGAAAACCTAGCCAGCAACTTTGTCAAACTGGGATTTTTAACCCCAGAAACCGATATAAAACCAATTATTCCCGCCCTAGAACGAGTTTTAGGCAATGCCATCGGTCAAAGGGTCGGTGACTTCAATTTCCGCACCATTACCGATGATTTCTCCGAATTGATGTACGAGTATCCCTTCCGGATTCCCGCCAAATTCGCCCTGATTATTCGTTCCCTCGTCACCCAAGAAGGGGCAGCCCTCACCCTCGATCCTAACTTCAAAATCGTCCAAGTGGCCTATCCCTACGTCGCTAAACGTCTCCTGACCGGGGAATCGCCCCAACTGCGCCGGCGTTTACTGGATGTACTGTTCAAAGACGGTAAATTTCAGTGGCAACGCCTAGAAAACATGATTACAATGGCTCGATCGGAAAGTAACTTCGATTTACTGCCCACAGCGCAATTAGGCATCACTTTTCTTCTCTCGGAAGAAGGTCGTTATCTGCGTCGTCAATTGCTATTAGCTTTGACGGAAGATGACCGTCTCCACACGGCCGAAGTGCAACGTCTCTGGAGTTTAATTCAAGGAGAATTGCAACCGCGGCGACTCTTGGATGTGGCCATGAGCGCTTTTCGGGAATTATCGTCCCAAGGTGTGGCCGCTGTCGTTCCGCGAGAAACCAGTTCGCGTTAGAGTGTTTAAGGTCAACATCGGTTAATCACTTTTTCTATGGATTATTATTTTCTGCCCCAACCGCCCTATTTTCTGGTTGTTGCCGGTTTATTTATCGGTATTACCTGCGGGGCCGCTTTTGAAGCTAGTCTCAAGCAAGTGGTTAACAATTGGTATAAAAATAAGGGTTCGGACGATCAAAATCTTTTAAAATCCAGTTCCTTACAAATTCCTTTTATTGGTATTTGTGTAGGAATCTGTCTTTTCCTTGCCTCGGGATTAGATATATTTATTCTCAATGGTTGGGTTGCCTACGCTATCTCTCTCCCGATGACTATCTTTATCGGTGGTTTGGTTTGGAGTCAGTTAGGGGAATTATTAGGCCAATTACAGCGCGGCGGTTCTAAAGAAATTGACCTCGATTATCGGGGATAATTGGGAGGCAGCAAACATTTAGGACTAAGATCATCGGTGTTAGCAGATAGGAAAGAGCAACTTCCCCACAACTAACACCAAAACCCTAGTTATACCCAATTTACCAGCTATTTTGGCCCGCAATTAGATGCAAAAACCTTTAGCATGGCATTGGCGATCGCTACCCCTGCATCAGCGCACCGGTTCCGAGGTTTTTGCCTGCTTATTCGCCCAAGATGCGATCGCTACCTTACTAGAAAGTCCCTATCCGGGTAATTCCCTCTCCCGTTACTCTCTTTGTGCTGGTTCCCCGCGTCAGCTTTGGACCCCCGCACTAGGGGAAATTTTCCCCTTTTTAAGCAGTTTACTCCCCCAAACTCGATCGGATGTGCTTCCCGATCATCTTCCCTTCCATGGCGGTTGGTTGGGGTGGTTAGGCTACGATTTAGCTTGGGAAATAGAAAAATTACCCGACAGGAAAGCTGATACTCTCCCTTTTCCCATCGCTTATTGGTATGAACCGGATAGTTTTGCCCTTCTCGATCACCAAGCACAAATTCTCTGGTTAGCTGCCACTAAACCCGAAGATTTAGATAAATACGAACAATCTTTAACCACTAACCCCGATTTTGAGTTGATCGATCCTCATCCCTCTCCCTTAATCTTTTATACTTCTCAACTCGACTACGAAAAAGCTGTTAAAAAAGCGTTAGATTATATCAGAAAAGGTGATATTTTTCAAGCAAATTTATCCCTAAGATTTCAAAGCACAACTAGGGCAAAAGGATGGCAAATTTATCGCAGTTTACAACAGATAAACCCTTCTCCTTTTGCTAGTTATTGGCGCACCCCTTGGGGAGAAATGATTAGTTGTTCTCCCGAAAGATTGGTCAAATTAGAAAGAGGAATAGCCAGCACTAGACCGATCGCTGGAACTCGTCCCCGGGGTAAAACCGAGGCACTCGATCGACAATTGGCCGAGGAACTATTAACTAATAAAAAAGAGCGCGCCGAGCATATTATGCTAGTGGATCTAGAACGTAATGATCTGGGTAGAGTTTGTGAATGGGGATCGGTTGATGTGGATGAATTACTGACGATCGAGCGTTATAGTCATGTTATGCACTTGGTCAGTAATGTTCAAGGAAAATTAGATAAAAAGTATCATGCTATTGATTTAATTAAAGCTCTTTTCCCCGGGGGAACAATTACCGGTTGTCCGAAAGTTCGTTGTCTAGAAATTATCGAAGAATTGGAACCAGTGCGACGCAATTTATTCTATGGTTCCTGTGGCTATATTGACAGCAGAGGTCATTTAGATTTGAATATTCTCATCCGTACCCTATTAATGACTAATCAAGGGAATTTAAACACCGTTTGGGGACAGGTGGGAGCGGGAATAGTTGCCGATAGCGATCCCGAAAAAGAATGGTTAGAATCCCTTCATAAAGCTGAGGCACAATTAATCGCTTTACGTTCTTTTTAATTTTTGATTTCAACAAACTCACCTAAGTAGGTAGGCATTAAAAATTATCAGATGCCCCCCTTATTAAGGGGGGACTAAGGGGGGATCGGCACCCCCCTTATCAAGGGGGATCCCCCCGCCTTCGGCTTCCCCCCTTATCAAGGGGGGTAGGGGGGATCGAACCTAAAATCCATGTTTAATTTAATTATAACCAGCTACCTATTGTTGCATCTAAAACCGATCTTTTTACTTTTTACCTTATCTGCTATTTTGTAGGATAGCTTCTGATCTTGAACCCTATTCATGAATCAAATTTCTATCGCTGTTACTTTTTTTCTTAGTTTATTCTTGACCTCGCTTCCCTTTTTACTTTTGGGGGCAGCCGTTTCCAGTTTTTTGCTGGTTTTCGTCAATAAACAGCGATTAGCGGCGATATTTCCCCGTAATCGACTGTTAGGAGCGATCGTCGGCAGTACAATCGGATTAATCTTACCCGTCGGACAATACGGCACGATTCCCGTCGCTAGAAGATTCTTATTAGAGGGAGTACCCCCAGGGGTGGTGTTTAGCTTTCTCACCGCTGCACCTACCCTAAATATCGTCACTCTTTGGCTAACTTGGCAGACTTTCACCTATTCTAGTATTTTCTTCTATCGATCGCTTTCGGTGTGGTTAATGGCAATTTTTATCGGCACTCTCTTTAGTTTCTATCGGGAAAAACCCCGCACCGATAGTGAAATTCCCCTAGAATCGAGTTTAGTTCTTTCTGGTAGTTTTTTACCGGAGGAAGCAGCCAGTCAACCCCTGCAAAGAGTCGGCAGTCTTGTTTATGAGTATAAAACTAGAGATAGGCAAGCTTGGCCAATTTCTGTGCAGTTATTTCTTGATAACTTTATCGATGAAGCGCTGGAATTAGGGGGATTATTAATTATAGGCTGTGCGATCGCTAGTGTCTTTCAGCTATTATTACCTCAGAGTCAATTAATTGCCTGGGGGAATACTCCCGCTACTCAAATTCTCGTGCAGTTGTTCTTTGGTTTCACCCTCGCTGTTAATGCCAGTCTTAGCACTTTTGTCCCCGGTTCTTTAATTACTAATCTGTCCGTCGGTTCCACTCTAGCTTTTTTACTGGTCGCTTCCCTCATTGATATTAAAGCTTTTATCCTCCTCCTATCAGCTTTCCGTCCTAAAATTGTCCTTTATTTCGGAATTTTATGCCTGTTAATGACTTTTTTAGTGGCTCTGATCCTCAGTTTTTATCTAGGTTGAATTCCTTCCGGGTCAAAAAAATTTTCTCTTGACAAAAGTCCCTTGACATGATATTATATTCATAATGGAAAATCCGTGCGCCTACAAGCCCTATTTTCCCAAGCATTTAAACTCTATCTTGATTCTGCTTGCTGGAGTTGCGACAACATAGTTTTATAGTTCTCACTCCACCCACCTACCTAGAGGTTCAATAAGCATCTTTTCGATGAATACTACTCAATATGATAATCAGCATTTCTTGATCTTGAATTTTGTAAATGATGCGATAATCCCCTATTCTAATTCGGTAGGTGTCATCATATCCTTTGAGTTTCTTGACTCCGCTAGGACGAGGTGTATCGGTAAGTAGTCTAATGGCAGTAATTAAGCGTTCGCGTTGTTGTTTGGGTAAGTTGTTTAGTTGTTTTTGAACTGGTTTCGGAATAATAACTCTGTAGTTCACGCTTGAGTTGCCTCATATTCTTCGAGGGTTAGATAGTCTCCTGCTTGATAAGCTGATTCAGAAGCGATTATGTTAGCTTGCTCTTCTTCTGTAATTTCTATTGCAGTATGTCGTTCTTTGATAAAGAGCAAAAAGTCAAGTAATTCAGTCAAAAGGGTGTCAGGTGTCTGCTCGATTTCTTTAATTAGTTGTTCTTTGAGTGTCATAGCTTTATCAGTTATCAGTCATCAGTTATCAGTTATCAGTGAGCAGTAATCAGTTATCAGTGATTAATTCCATCATAGTCCATCATTCAATCATTCCAATCATAGTCGATGATAGGTGGTGGGTTACTGGACTAGGTAATAGGTGTAGGGGTAATTCATGAATTACCCCTACAATCGGCTAGGTTTTTCTGGATTTTGTCAAATTTTCTCTTGACAAAAGCCCCTTGACATGATATTATATTCATAATGGAAAATCCGTGCGCCTGCGAACCCTATTTTCCCAAGCATTTAAACTCTATCTTGATTCTGCTTGCCGGAGTTGCCAGAATATACTCCTATAATTCTCCATAAGGTTGACCTGGAATAGTCTTCTGATAATATATCCAAAAGTCCCTACAATATCAAATCCGTCGCTTTTTATTGAAGTTATCTAAAGCGGGAAAAATCCCCTTTTTTGTAGTCTGTGATACTGTTTTTTGGATTGAGATCGTCTAAGGTCAAGGGAATTGCTTCTAGGGTTCCGATTTAAACTTCTTTAAATGTCAGGTCCGAGAGGAGCAAGCTAGTCTTAAATGAGCGGATCAAACATTTTTTCCGTCTAAGCTGGCTACACGGCGGGATAAAAGCCCGGGAGACTTTAAGGATAACTGTTTTGAGGCAGTGTCTTTGAAGAATCCCGGGTTATTGTATTTTGAGGTGAAATGATGTCCGAGGAATCTACTTTTCAACCCCCTCATGTAACTGAAGCTCAACAGGCCCTAGAAAAAGAACGCCATTTGCCCCTAACCGGTTGGCAACAGGAAGTTTCCCAGGGGTTAACCTACGGTTTAGAGGCGGCCGATAGTATTCGCGATCGCAGTATTCCCACCTTTTCCAGGGGTGAGTTACCCCACTATGCGGGAATTAACACCTTTATGAAGGCCCCCTATTTGGAAGATGTGCGGAATGTGGGCAATTATGACGTGGCAATCGTCGGTGTTCCCCATGATTCGGGGACAACTTACCGACCCGGAACTCGTTTTGGACCCCAGGGAATTCGGCGGATTTCGGCCCTTTATACGCCCTACAATTTTGAATTAGGGGTAGATCTGCGCGAACAAATTACGCTCTGTGATTTGGGGGATATTTTCACCATTCCTGCTAATAATGAAAAGTCCTTTGATCAAATCTCTAAGGGGGTTGCCCATGTCTTTAGTTCCGGCGCCTTGCCGATTATTTTAGGGGGTGATCATTCCATTGGTTTTCCGACAGTGCGGGGTATTTGTCGGCATTTAGGGGATAAAAAAGTCGGTATTATTCACTTTGATCGCCATGTGGATACCCAGGAAACGGATTTAGATGAACGGATGCACACTTGCCCCTGGTTTCATGCCACCAATATGAAAAATGCTCCTGCTAAAAATCTCGTCCAATTAGGGATTGGTGGTTGGCAAGTTCCCCGTCAAGGTGTTAAAGTTTGCCGCGAGCGGGCCACTAATATTTTGACCGTCACCGACATTGTAGAACGAGGCATTGATGCGGCCGCCGAATTTGCCTTAGAACGAGCTTTAGATGGTACGGATTGCGTTTGGATTAGTTTCGATATTGATTGCATTGATGCCGGTTTTGTCCCCGGTACAGGTTGGCCGGAACCGGGCGGGTTATTACCCCGTGAAGCCTTAGCTTTATTGGGTAAAATTATCCAAAAAGCTCCCATTTGTGGTATGGAAGTGGTGGAAGTTTCCCCTCCCTACGATATTAGTGATATGACCTCTTTGATGGCTACCCGTGTTATTTGTGATGCCATGGCCCATATGGTTATTTCAGGTCAATTACCCCGTAAAGAAAAGCCCTATTATATTCATTCTGATGCCAATATGGAGGTTGATGAACCTTGGATTTAAGGACAAAAGCAGCAATAATTAGAGAGGTAACACATTCGCGAAGAAACACCGATGGCCAAAGGATTTGGAACTCCTATTAACAAAAGGTTAGGTTACGTTTTAACTCTAGTATCTGATCCTAAAATTTATGCTGCTGCTGAAAATGCTTTGCCCTATCTTGATCAAGATGAATCAGATGAACCTTTTGCTGGTATTACTAATGACTTGTCAATGGCGCGTGTCTGGAAAAGTCGCAAACAAGCAGAAAAAAGTGTTCAGAATTATCTTGGATTTTTAATGGATTGGATGACTAATGAAAATTTAGACAGATTAACTATTTTAATTTGTTCTTTAAACGCTAACAACAAAGGAGAGTTAACGACCGAAATTGCCCAAAAAATGCAGCTAGAGAGAGTAGAAAAGGAGTAGCCACTTCAGCATATTATGCACGAAACTGATATGACCAAGGCGTTAATTATGACAGTTCGAGATTGGTATGATAGCCAACCTGAAAAGCTCAAAATTGAAAAAATTCATCTCATGGTTGGTGAATTTACCTGTGTCGAACCGGTCAGTTTACAATTTGCCTTTGAAGTTCAAACTGCCAATACTTTTCTTGCCGGCGTGGAATTAGCTATTAAAAATATTCCCCTAATTGCTTATTGTCATTGCTGCCAAAAGGATTATAAACCCCAAATTGGCCAGCAATATTCCTGCCCAACTTGTCGATCACCGATGGAGGATATTCGTTCAGGTCGAGAGTTAAAAATTGACCACATTGAATATTCTTTAGATTCTTAAACAAAGTTGGGCGATCGCTTCTACAAGTTCGATGATCAATTATTCATTCTCAACCAAAATGCACCAAACTTTTGACGCGGCCTTAGAAATTAATCTACTTCATGCCAATCAAGCAGGAGCCGATCACAACCGGGAACATTTTGACGAGTGGGGCATTACCTGTTTAAACCTGATGAGTAGTCCAGGTGCGGGTAAAACTGTGTTATTGGAAAAAACCCTCGCAGCCTTAAAAGATCAATTAAAAATGGCTGTTATTGAAGGTGATATGACTACAGAACTAGATGCAGAGCGCCTGAGACAATATGGAGTTCCCGTGATTGCCATTAATACTGGTCGCTCCTGTCACTTAGATTCCAAAATGGTAGCCGGGGGAATTCATCGTTTCAAAGAAGATTATAACCCCAAAGAGTTTGATTTATTGTTGGTGGAAAATGTGGGAAATTTAGTTTGTCCCGCCGAATTTGAGGTAGGGGAACACGCCAAAGTTGCTCTATTAAGTATTACTGAAGGAGAAGATAAACCCCTCAAATATCCAATTATGTTTCAAGAAGCGGATTGTCTGATTATTACCAAATTAGATCTGGCTCCTTATTTAGAGATTGATTTAAAACGTTTAGAGGCAAATGTTCGTTCTATGAATCCCGATGTAAAGATTATTGCTCTTTCTGCTCAAACAGGAGAAGGTTTAGAAGACTGGTTAAATTGGCTAAAAAGCCAAGTCAATAGGCCGAGGTTCTTGAATTGTTAATCAGTAACAGTTTTTGAGGTTTATTTCTGTTTTACTAGCTGTCATCTCTAAAGGCTATTACCTATGAAACGGCGCAATTTTTTCTCCTTACTTCTCGTTTTTTTTAGTAGCTTACTGCTGACCGTTAGTTGTAATCAAGCTCCTCAGCAAACCCCCAATGCAAGTAGTTCTCTGAGTAATACTGCCCCGATTGTCATTGGTTATAGTAACTGGGCCGGTTGGTGGCCATGGGCGATCGCTGAAGAAGAGGGATTATTTGCTAAAAATGGGGCTAATGTTCAAATGAAATGGTTTGATGGTTATCTTGAATCCTTGCAAGCTTTAGCTGCCGGACAATTAGATGGAAATAGCCAAACTCTCAACGATACAATCGCTTTTGCGGGAGATGCAGTGAATGGTCAAGTTGCTGTTTTAGTTAATGATAACTCGTCAGGAAATGACAAAGTTATTGTCACAGAGGAGATTAAAACGATTCAAGATTTAAAAGGCAAAAAAGTTGCTGTTGAAGAAGGCGTTGTTGGTGACTTTCTCCTCAGTTTAGCCCTAGAAAAAGAGGGAATGAGCCGTAAAGATGTGCAAATTGTCCCCATGGAAACAGGGGCTGCTGCCGCCGCTTTTGCATCGGGAAAAGTCGATGCAGTGGCCGCTTTTCCACCCTTTTGGTCAACGGCCCTTAAAAGAAAAGGTTCTAAAGAATTAATTAGTTCTAAAGCTTTTCCAGGTGCTATTCCTGATTTATTAGTTGTCAGTGCCAAATTAATCAAAGAAAAACCAGAACAGGTTCAGGCTCTTGTCAAAACCTGGTTTGAGGTTCGAGACTTTATGGCTAAAAATCCCCAAAAAGCCGATGAGATTATGGCCAAGCGTGCTGGCATTAGCCCAGAAGAATTGGCCCTATATAAAGAGGGAACGAAGTTTTTCACCTTAGAAGAAAACCTAGAAGCCTTTAGTCCGGGGAAAACCATAAAAAATATGCCCTTTGCCGCTCAAAAAATGGCTGATTTTATGAGGGAAGTTGGCTTTATTAAAAAAGTCCCCGATCTAACAACCATTCTAGATCCCCAATTTGTCAAGGCGTTGGCAAATCAAGACAAAAAATCCTAATTAGTCCCTCGATCATTGACTTCAAGAATTGTTTGATAACTGGGTGATATTGGCTATCAAAATTATTCTTTTCTTTTAAAAATCCCATGACCACAACACCTAAAACGCTTCCTCAAAGCACTTTTTGGCGGATTACCGAGGATATTCCCGAATCCCTCAAATGGACTTTAATGGTTTCCTCTATTATTGTCCCGCTGATTTTATGGTTACTAATCTCTAGTTTTGCGGGCATTGAATCCGTATTTTTGCCCTCTCCTTTAGCCGTTATTCAGGCCTTAGGAAAATTAGCAGAACAGGGCTTTTTAATTCAAGATACTATTACCAGTTTTTTACGAGTAGTTGGGGGCTTTTTTTTAGGAGGATTGTTTGCTATTCCCCTAGGGATTTTAATGGGAACTTTTCCGAGTATTCGTAGTTTAATGGAACCGATCATTGGCGTTGTACGTTATATGCCCGCTCCTGCTTTTATTCCCCTATTGGTTATTTATTTGGGTATTGGAGAAACGTCAAAAATTATGCTGATTTTTATCGGGACAATTTTCTTTAATACCCTGATGATTATGGATGCAGTTAAGTTCATTCCCCGTGAATTGATCGAAGTAACTTATACCCTTGGAGGAACGCGAAAACAGGTTTTATTTAAAGTGATTACTCCCTATATTATTCCTAATATTATTGATACTTTTCGGGTTAATATGGCAGCCGCCTGGAATTTGGTGGTAGTGGCGGAATTAGTGGCGGCGGATAATGGATTAGGCAAACGGATTTTATTGGCCCAGAAATTTCTGAGAACCGATGAAATTTTTGCCTGTTTAATTGTCCTGGGAATTATTGGCTTTGCCCTAGATTTAAGTTTTCGTTTGTTTTTGCATTGGACTTGTAAATGGTCAATTACTCGTTAACTTAAAAACTCAAGAACAGAGTTTATTCTGTCACCAGTAAAGTTATTTTAATGATAAGAGAAGAACCTTAATGCACTTAGAAATTACTCAAATCAATAAAATTTTCACCACTAAACGAGGTGCTGTGGTCGCTCTGAAAGATATTAATTTACACGTTGAAAGTGCTGAATTTGTCTGTGCGGTCGGGGCCTCTGGTTCGGGAAAATCGACTTTGTTGCGAATGATTGCGGGTTTAGAATTGCCCACTTCCGGCAAAATTACCGTTGATGGTGTTGAAGTGACAGGGCCAGGAGCCGATCGCGGCATGGTTTTTCAAAATTATACACTCTATCCCTGGATGACGATCCAAAAAAATGTTGAATTTGGCTTAAAACTACAGGGATTATCGACAAAAGAATGCTGGGAAGTGGCCTGTTATTATCTGGATATTGTCGGTTTAATCCAATTCGCTAATGCTTACCCTAGAGAACTATCGGGTGGGATGAAACAACGGGTTGCGATCGCCCGCTCTCTTGCCTGTCATCCCAAAGTCTTATTAATGGACGAACCCTTTGCAGCTTTAGATGTACAAACCAAAGAAAGAATGCACGAATATTTAATTGAAATTTGGCAAAAAATCAGGTGTAGTATTTTAATGATTACCCATGATGTGGATGAAGCGGTTTTTTTGGCTCAACGTATTTATGTTTTGAGTGCTAGGCCCGGGACTATACAACGGGAATTAACAATTAATTTACCCGTAGATCGTAATTATAAAATTAAACGACAAGCTCAGTTTTATGACTATACGGATCAAATTTACGGCCTGCTACGGGGTGAGAAATGCTAGAAAAAACTAGGGATGATCAAGAGTAGTCCCGGGTTGAAAACGAGTTAGAGCAGCAAAAATCATCCTTTAGAGATACTTTCGGTTATCTAGCATCGCCAAACAGCGATCGCTGCTGCCGCCAACCCTAAATAGGGTTTGCTGAATAAATCTAAAAAGCTTGTTGGATAAGGTTTTTAGGCTTTTTTGACCTCAAAAAGTGCCTAGCATTGGAGTGATCGGGGGTAAAATTCCTGGACTTTTTCCCTGAAAATTAGGTAATTGACCACCTGAAAATGAGTAAAACCCCACACCCCACACCCCACACCCCACACCCTGCCACCACCGAAAAACTTTTTCAGCAAACCCTAGATAAGTGATAGAACAGTTGTTCAACCATTAAGATTTTGTGATAATCCCGGGTAAGTGTGATCTAAAGTACAGCTTTTTTTGGGAAAGTTTCCCCGGGGGTGCTGCCTTGGGGCGCAAATATGATAGAATGCTGGTAAATTGATACAAAACTTTACTTCAAGGTGAATCTATGCCGTTTACGATCGAATCAGCGCGGAGCATTTTCCCCAACACGCTATCAGCGGATGTGGTTCCTGCCACGATTGCGCGTTTCAATCAGCTGAATACCGAAGATCAACTAGCCTTGATTTGGTTTGCCTACCTAGAAATGGGCAAAACCATCACCGTTGCCGCCCCCGGCGCTGCTAGTATGGTGTTTGCCGAAAAAACCATGAATGAAATTCGGCAGATGTCACCCCTGCAACAGTCGCAGGTGATGTGCGACTTAGCGAACCATGCTGACACCCCGATTTGTCGTACCTACGGCACTTGGTCTGCTAACATCAAACTGGGATTCTGGTATCAATTAGGACAATGGATGGAAGATGGCAATGTTGCCCCAATTCCCAAGGGTTATGAACTATCTGCTAATGCCAGCGCCGTTTTAGACGGGATTAAAAAATTAGAGTCGGGACAACAAATCACCGTTCTGCGGAATTGTGTGGTCGATATGGGCTACGATCCCAAGAAACTGGGCGATTATAACCGTATTTCCGAACCCGTGGTTCCTCCCCAAAATATTGCCGAACGGACCAAAGTTAGCATTGAAGGCGTTACCAATGCCACCGTCCTCAACTATATGGACAACCTCAACGCTAACGACTTTGATGTATTAATTGAATTATTCACCCCTGACGGCGCTCTGCAACCACCTTTCCAACGTCCCGTCGTCGGTAAAGAGGCAGTATATCGCTTTTTCCGGGAAGAATGCCAAAATTTGAAATTAATCCCCGAACGCGGTGTAGTAGAACCCGCCGATGACGGTTTTACTCAGATTAAAGTGACGGGAAAAGTACAAACTCCTTGGTTTGGTGCAGGTGTGGGTATGAATATGGCATGGCGCTTCCTCCTAACTCCTGATAATAAAATTTTCTTCGTAGCGATCGATTTATTAGCTTCTCCGAAAGAATTATTAAACTTTGCCCGTGGCTAAATAGCTACTGAGAGAAATCATTAAAAATTCTGATGAAACTTATTAGAGTTCCTTGTCAAGTGAACTCTTTTTTTTATACAATTAAAAGGCTGACTTAAAAAAATTGGTAAATACACCGGTTTCTTCTCCGATCTAGGTAAGAATAACTAAACAATTATTCTTACAGATGTGGGCGAAAAGAGTCGAGGTAGTTCAAAAATCCAAAATTATCATCCCTAAAACTAAAATCATGCCTATGAGTGAAATAATTTGGTCAGATACGGAACAAGAAATTGCTCAAACTGCTTTCCAAAAAGCCTATCAGCGAGAAACTAGCACTTTAATAGAACATATTAAAGAACAGTCTGGTCAGATCACGGTTTTAGATGATATCTGGCAAATGCACGATTATCTAAGCGCCCGACGACATCAGATTGATGGTAAATATGACTATCGCTATACTTCCCTAATTTTTGTCTTTGCTCAACTGTTAAAGGAAGGATGGTTAAAGCTAGAGGATCTCAACGGTTTGGAAAAAGATAAACTAGCAAAAATCGCTGCCCTGTCGCGAATGTAAATTAATGATTAGCATTAAGCTATCAGCTTTCTGCTCCTAGTTGGGTGACTAAAAAATTCATCTCTAGATAATCAACCCCGTCTTAAGTTTTTCCTAAGCGGCAACCAATTCCGCTAGAATGAGTCAATCATCCCGATCGCTTTTCGCTTGTTTTGCACCTTTGGTTTATGTTCAAAAATCTTTTACTTCCCCTAGGAATATCTATCTTTCTCGGTGTTTGTCAGTCTTTGTCAGCCGCCGAATCAGCTATCATCAAATACCACATCTTCCAAGGGTCCGTATCGGTATCAGAATTAAAGCAATTGAGCGAAACAGGCGAATTAGCTCCCGCTTTGGCGGCACAATTAAAGATGGCTAACCAAAAACCCGAAGAATTCCGCAAAATCCTTAATCGTCGGGTAGCGGTGGATGCCGTCTTTCTTTCCAAATTTCTTAATAGTTTTTTTGGCGAAAGTTTGCTAGATTATGCCGCCGAAATTGTCCACACCCCCAATCGAGCCGCTAGTCGGCAAGCTTTACGCGGTTCCTTAGTCACTTCTGCCCTCAACGATAACGAGATTCAAGTCATCGAAGTCCTTGCCAATTATCCCACCAGCGAGGTTCATGTGGATGGCAATCGTCTGCTGGATTTAATCAACCAAATTGAATCAGTATTGAAAAAAATGCCCCGTTTACCTTTCTGATACCAAATACGCCTTTCAGGTTTTCTTGAATTGCGCTGTAAATTGAATAAATTAGGATAATCTAGCAATAATAATGACCACTTCTTTGTCTCAAAGGAAAACAGTTAGCGGCAAACCTTTTTTAAAGTGGGCGGGAGGCAAAACTCAACTGGTTCCTAATATTCTATCTTTGATTAATTCCCAGATTTCTCAAGATTGTCAGTTTAACTACATTGAACCTTTTGTCGGAGGTGGGGCAGTTTTATTCTCAGTATTAAATAATCCCTATCCTGTTCAAAAATTTATTATTAATGACATCAATCCTGATTTAATCATGGCTTATAATGTTATTAAAAATAATGTCAAAGAATTAATAGTCAAGCTTAAAAAAATTCAGCAGGATTTTTATGAACTTAAAAATCTAGAGGAACAACAAAAGTTTTTTTTAGATAAAAGAATAGAATTTAATTCTCGTGGCTGTGATGAAGATGTAGAAAAAACAGTTTTGTTATTATTTCTCAATAAAACTTGTTTTAATGGACTTTATAGAGTCAATAGCAAAGGACTTTTTAATGTCCCTTTTGGAAAATATGTCAAACCATTGATCTGCAATGAAGAAAACTTATTAGCTGTCAACCATCATTTACAAAAAGTAACGATCCTACAAGGAGATTTTGTCCAAACCCTAAATTATGCCAATAACAAGACTTTATTTTATTTTGATCCTCCCTATAAACCGATTAAAAAAACATCAGCTTTTACCTCTTATACTAAAGAAGATTTTAACGATGAGGAGCAAATAAGATTAAAAGAATTTATCGATCGAGTCGATCGGGCAGGTTATAAATTTATTTTAAGTAATTCCGACGTTAAAAACTTTGACTCTGACAATAATTTTTTTGATGATTTATATAAAGATTATAATATTCAAAGGGTAAAAGCCCGACGAAATATTAATTCCCAGGGCAATAATAGGGGAGAAATCTGGGAATTACTGATCAATAATTGACAAAAATCAAGTCTAACAGAAAAGACGACATGAATCGCCCATGCAAAAGTGAAGTGCAACCCCCCAGATTGACAAAGGTAAGCCCCTAGAGATAGTCTGAAGTTTCTGACAAGAGAAAGACTATCCGATCGCCTATATCCATCTTAAGCCAAAAATTTGCTTTGACCATAGTATCCATCTCACCAATGGCAATTAATTTGGCACGACTACGTTTACCCTTCTGAGTATGAATTTTATCTGCAATCATCCCTCGATCGAGCATTGCTTAAAACAACAATTAATTAATATTTTTCCAGAAAACAACCATAAATTAACTTTCTATCGTTGCCCAAAAACTGATATTATCCTCTATCGTTCACCTCTGTTTTATTATTTTACGCCCGCTCAATTTCAAACCATATTTAACCATTTAATCACCTTTTTTCCGCAAATTCAGCTTAGGGAAGGATGGCTAGAATTATTATTAGATCAGCAATTTTTGTCCTTTTGGTTACTGAAACTAAACGATTTAATCGATAAGTTTTTCTCCGATCAGCTTCCTCTCCATCCCAGAGGAGAATTTTTCTTTTTATTTCAATACACCCACGCTCGCTATTCTGGTTTGTTACAACTGCTCAATCGGGAAAAAATTAGTTTAACCGAGTCTGAACCGTTATCGTGGCATCATCCCGCCGAAATAGCCTTAATCCTGCAAATTTTAACCGTTTGCGATTGTTGGGAAGGCCAGAAACTCTATCCCCTAACCGCGAATTTTTGCGAAGCGATGCTCAATTTTGAGCGTAACTGTCGCATTATCGGAGAATCCGCCCCAATTCAGCGATCGAGATTAATCCTGATTAGCGTCAGTCAAAAACTACTTAACCGTCTTCTCCGTCAAAAATGGCAACTGCTGCCAATGACGGAACTATAAAAATATCAACTTTTATGAATTTAGTGGACAAAACCATCAGCCTATGATAGATTTTAATTAGTGTGAGGAGCGAACCAGAATAGAGAGCCGAGACGAAACATGGACAGTCGCCGGCTCTCTTTCTGTTGTTTAGGAATTATTTTCTTCTTGGCGATATTTAATAAAAGTGGGCAAATCAACCCGAAAAGAGGAATATTTCGGGGAAGGGGAGATGATAGGTGCCGGCCAATCCCTGTCTTTCTTATTTAAGGATTCTACTGGCTCAATTGTCTCTAATTCCGCTACAAAGTCATCGATGGGAGCCACTTCATCGTTTTCTTGGCTCTCTGTCTGAGACCAAGGCTCGATCGCAGCTGCCTTGGCAACAATGGCTAAATCTGGGGAAAAATTGCGATCGCTACCGCGCTGAAAATACTGGGCCAAGGCCGCTTTATACTGGAGGGTGTAGCGTTGCTGACGTTGGAGACGGGTGCGTAATTCCTGCAATTGCTGGTCATAGTTGCAGAGTTTTTGGCTTTTTTCCTGATAACTTTCCTGAATTAAGGCACATTCTCGCTCTAAACGGGCTAATTGTTGGCGTGTGCGGGTCAATTCTGCGGTCAAATTGGCAATAATCATCGGTTGCCGTTGTTCTGCTTGACGATACTGTTCGATTTCTCCTAAAGCTCGCTGTAATTGTTGCTTTTCGTATTGCAGTTCCTCGTTTTGCTGCTGGATTAGGGTATCGCAACTTTGCCAGCGACGATGTTGCTCGGCTAACTGCGATCGCAGTTCCCCGAGAGCTTGCTCCCGTCGCCAGATCTCCGCTTGTAATTCTTGATTTTGTTGACGTAAATGAGAGGATAGAGCTGCCCAATCTGTCTCATCTGTTGATTGACTCTCATGCTCGACAATTTCAGCAGTAATGACAGTATCCGCATGGGTGAGATGATCGAGGTACAGGTCGGAATTATCGTTCATAAAAGCCAAAGGATGAGGAAACCTAGAAGTTTAGAGACGTTAAAAGCCTTCTATCGTTCCAAAAAAAAATGGGAACCGCATTGTTAGAGACTGCCGCGCGGTTCCACTGCCGATCCTTGAGAGGAGAACACTATATATAACCATAAGCTTATTAGGAATTGTTGTCAATACTTAATGAGAAATTTTTTCAATAAGTTGGGGAGAGAGGGGAATCGACTAATTCCTAGATAGCTATAGTGCGGGGTATCTGGCCTGGATCCAGGGAAGAATTAGCCACAGCAAAATTGACACAAGCAGCGGTCGAGCGGGTTAGCGGCTCGATGTGCTTCAATAATCCTATAGTTTTTATTTTCCTTGTCGTATCATGCCACGTCCCCCGAAGAAAACCCCTAGCACCCCTGAACCTCCCGAAGAGCCAATTAAAACCACTCCTCCCCTACAACCTCTACAAATTATTAAAAAGGGTTCTAGGGCTGCAGTACCCCCCAAACCTCCAGAAACTCCTCCAGAAATCATCGAGGAAAAACCAGCCGAGGAAACGGTAAAATCAGTCAGTAGCGAGATAAAATCTCCTCTCCGTCCCCGTTTCGATTCGGCTCCTCCATTCCGAAAACCAATTCCCAAAGCAGAAATTCCCGTCATCGAAAAAGCGACGGGAGCCAATGGCGAAGTATTTAATCTGACCGATTCTGTCCTGATTACCGAACCTTTCGGTACTCGTATTGCCGCTATTATCGATAGTTTTTATGCCGATGCTCAAGGCGAAATCTGGGCCCGACTCAAACCAGTGGAAGTTAATCCCGATTGTCGCTGGGAACTGGCCTGTATTCGCTCTCAGGGTTTGGTAAAGGCCGAGTAAGACAGTTATCAGTTATCAGTTATCAGTTATCAGATTTGAGTTTTAAGTGTGCAGTATTAACAAGTAATTTACATAATATCTCTTGCATAGTTGATTTTTGAGGGTTCAAAAACGTCAAAAATAAGGATTAAATTGCATAAAATATGTAAATAGACCACTTAATTGATTTTTATTCATTCTTAATTCTCCTGACGACCGACTACTGGCTACTGACTTCTAACCCTAACAACAATTTTTGATTTTTACAAGAGGTCTGATGATTTGGTATTCTCAAAAGGTTTACTGATCAAGGCTATGGTATGATTAAGGGTGGTTTGTCAGACTCTGATATTTTTCATGATAATCTGTTTTTATCTGATATCATGTTGAGAAAAATTCACGCTCTAAATTTGGGTTTAAATTATGATAACTACACTCATCGAACGAGAAGCAGAACCAATTTTAATTAGTGACTTAACTTGGAGAGAATTTAAAGCTGTTGAACAGCTAATCGATCGCCCAGGGTTAAGGTTATCTTTTTTAGATGGAGTTTTGGAGATTAGAAAAATGCCAGGGAAAAAACACGAAACTATCAAAAAACGTATTGCTTCCTTAGTAGAAATTTATTTAGAATTTTTGGGATTAGATTTTACTCCTACTGGTTCTGTCACCCTAGAAAATGAATTTGAAAAGGTTAAAAGAGAAGGTGATGAATCTTATGAATTGGGAGCAAATAGAAAACATCCTGATTTAGTGATTGAGGTGGTTGTTAGTAGTGGAGGAATTAATAAACTGGAAGCATACAAACGGTTACAAATCCCTGAAGTTTGGTTTTGGATGAATGATGAGTTATTGTTTTATAGTTTAGGAAATGAGGGATATGAAGCTGTTAGTAAATCGCAACTTTTACCGATTTTAGATGTAGGTTTATTGATGCGCTGTATTGGTATAGAAAATCATGCTCAAGCGCTGGGAGAATTTAGAGCAGGGATTAAACCGAATTGCTTGGGTTAATATTGATAGAAAACGATTAAGAAATTATTGCTTCAGTTGCTGTGGATTCGTTGAAGCAGCAAATTATCAATCAGATTTTGGTTGAGAGAATTTCAGTATATTAAGGGGAAGAGAAATGTGAGTGACGAGCTTGTAAAATGGATAAAAGAAAGTTAGTGACTTTCTGAAAACATTCACGATCCCTTTGTAACATTAGGTATCCCTTGTGGATATATATTGACATGGGAATGTTGTATTGATTTAAAAAGCCTTTGCCAGTTGATTAAAATTTCATTAGCGTTTCCGTCCTGATTTTTTTGTAACCCAAGTATCACTTCAACAGTTCCTTGATAATTAGCTTGAGATATACTCTGGTGGTTAAGTTTACTTAAAATATTTTTTAAAGTAGCCCAAACTGAACTTACTCTAATAATTTCTATTAATGTATCTCCTTTATGAATTACTATTACAAGTTCATAGTTATCCTTTCGATTTTCTGAGCATAAAGATTCCCACTGGCTTGTTTTTAAGCGAATGATAGGATTGTTATAACTTATAGTTTTGACTTCACTGTAAATATTTTTACCTTTTGAATCTTTACACAAAAAATCATATCCTAAAGCTAAATAATCACTTTGTTTTTCAGCAAAATAACCTAGTAATTTATACATTCTTTTTGCTTTTCTCTCACCCCATTCTCCCCAATACTCTTTATTCTCACCTGTACCACCAGGAGAATAAACAAATCTAGAGTTATTAGATATATTTTTTTGATTTAGTGGTTCTTGGATATTTTCTGGAGGGGGCGTAAATTTTTCTTCTTCAGTAATATCCCCAATATCATAACCATTTTCTAGTAAGTATTCTTTGATGTCTTCAATCTCATCATCTAGTAACTGTAACATTAATTGCTCTGTAATTTTCACTTTATCTAACTTCAAAGCATCAAGTAAATGTTTACCCAAATTAACATTTTTAATACTATTCCACTTCCTTACATAATAAATAGAATTATTATCTTTATCATAGTAATTATGTAAAGACTCTTTATAGTCTATTAAACTACACATCATGAGAATTTTATGAGGATTATAAAATCGAATGTTATCTACTTTCTCTTTAATTTGCTCCTCTATTAAAATATTACGTTTTCCAGTAAGTAATATACCTATGAATATAGACCTTGCTTTAATTAAACCAGGTAGATAGTTATCAATTTCACTTTTATCCAAATTAATATCCATATCCTCAATAGTGATTTTTTTAACTCTTAAAATATCAAGTATTGTTTCAAATTGAGAACAATTTACACCAGAATCAGCAAATTTTACTAAACTAGAGTTGCGCTTAGGAGGTAATTTCAATGATGTACTAAAATAGAATAAATCATTAATAAAACGAAATTTACCATCATAAGTTAGTAATTTTCCACTATTTATCCAAGTTTTAATTTTTTCTTTATCTTCTTCATTTATTCCTTGTATAATACATCTTAAAAAATGTTCAAAGACTTGATTTAGTCGTCTATCATGTTTGTTGGTATGCTCAGTATATTTTTCAGCAATATCATCTAAGATAGTTAAACAACTTTCTACATTAAGCTCTCGCTTCACACCAATAAAATCTTCTACTTCTTCTTTCAAGCTACATATACATACATTGTAGCAATCTCCTACGAGTTCTCTGATTCGATTAGAGTATATACCCTCAGATGACTTATGGCATTTTTCATCAAAGCAAGGAATTGAGTAGTTATGTTTTACTGAAACTTGAAAATAGGAAATTACTTCTACTGGAATATTATTTCTCCATACTTTTGATTGCTGTCCTAAATTTAATCTATCCCAATTATCATTTATATACCTCCATATTTTCTGAGAAAATCTAAAATTATTAAAGTACAGATAATGGGGGTAATAAATAAAATTTTGAAAAAAGTGTTTTTGCTCATTAGAATCAAGTCCAATAACTCCTAAGTATTCTTTTTGAAATTGCGTTGAAAATTGAATTTCTCGCTTATCATTATATATCCAAAATCTGACTTTCTCTTCTACTCCTATATTTATAAAAAATTCCTTCCATTGCTCTTTATTAGATGATTCATGTTCGGAATATTTAGAACTAACAAATTGATAAAAATCAGTATCTTCATAGAAAGTTTCTAAATTTTGCTGGGGATTATAGTAATTTGATAAGTAACACTTTTTAGCTAGTGCTAAATTATTGTTTCTGACCAAAAGTTTTAATCCACATAATTTCTGAAAGTCTTCTTGAGTTAAATAGGTACGATATGTAAATATTTTTCTGCATATATCAACAGCATTTTCAGATGTTATAATCTCTGGGTTATTGAGGACTTGATAAATTTTCTCTCTAATTAAATCAACACCCTTTAAGTCAGATACTCCTAAGACACCAGTAAAAAACCTTTTCCATTCAATAATAGAATCTCCTTCTTGATAATATTTATTACTGATTAAATTAGGTAATGATACCTCTAATAGTGATATATCTTCCAACTCTTCATTTGTATAAAACTCAGATAAGTTACATTGACTTGCTACTTCTAATCCATTGTTAGTTAATAAAGGTAATTTATGAAGTGATTCAATATCCTCATTACTCAATGATAATGTTTTCCAAACATTAAAAATATATCTGGTAATATTAATGGTATTGGAATCATTAATTGCATTATTGGTAATCATAGGAATTATTGTGTTAGATATAATATCTAATCCATTAGGATCTTTAACACCTATAAATAAGAAAAAATCTTTCCAATTACTAACTGTAGCTGGAGTTTCACAATAATTATGAATAACAAACTTAAAATTTTCAATACCAATTAAATTTGCTACTTCCTCTGTTGGATATTGAGGTTTATAAAAATCGGATAAATAAAAATTACAAGCACAATCAAGATAATATTTATTATCCTTTGGATTACGATAAATTAATTGTAATTCATTTAATTTTTGACATTGTTCAGAATTCAGTTGAGAATAATATTTAAAAATAAATCTGACATAATTTATACAGTTATCTAAGGATAATTCTACATCTGGTTTGTATTTAGCTTGATTTATTCTTTCTTTCAATATTTCGTAACCATTAAAAATCTTAATTCTTAAATTATTTTTTGCCCATGCAAAGAGTTCTTGGTCTTGTCTAAGTTTTTCGTCTATATCAGGATGTATAAAATAAAAAATATCGAAATTTAATATTTCTTTTATTTCTTTCTCTGATTCAATAATTTGGAAATATAATAGATCAGGACTAGCCAAATTACTATTTTCATCCAAAATAAATTTTATAGAAAGTAATTCTCTATTAGATAAGTTTTTTGTTTTTAAATGAGCTAATACTTGAAAAATAAGCTGCGGGTTGCTTTTAACAATATTTTGGTAATGTATGGACTTCAAAAAACTACCAAGGGATTTTACATCAAAAATTTTAACACCAAAATTCTTTAGTTTTGTTTTATTGAGTAATGAATTACTTATAAAGTATCGTTTAGAATCAAAAGATGTTCTTACAGTTTCAACTGGTATTATTTTAGTAATTTCTGTCTCATCTAAAATAGAATTATTTACAGTTAATAATTTATTATCTTGTTCTGAAGGAATAAAAGCAATTAATTCTAGAGCTTGATCAAATTCTTGATTAAATGAGATAAAAGTTTCACTTTTAGCTAAGTTCAAAGAAAATTTAGATGGTAAAATATTAGTAACTTGGTTTCTATATTCTGTCTTTTTAGCAACTTCAGCTATCCATGTTAACGAGTAATAAGCTATATTAGCAAAAAGAAATATATTCCAAGGATTATCATGATGAATTTCTTGTCGGTTAGCTGTAGTTAGAAAATCAGCATTAACTAAAAAAGGTAATTTATATTCTTTTACATTGGTTGGTAAATATGTAAATAAAACAGAATCTTCTTCATTGACAGCAACCAGTTTATTATCTATAAGTTGAGCAGCAAAGGTAATTTTCGAGCGTTCAATTAATTTTAGTTTATCAGGTATTTTTTTATCGCTTTCCATTTTGTCTTTAACTTGTTTAGGCACATTAAAATCAAAATCCTGTACTAACCAATAAGTAATTTGGTTATTTCTACATATTTTGTATTTTCCTCCTTGCTTTTCTTTGGTGATGGAGACATCAACTATGTTGATATTATTTAAGCCTATAACATTTATATTTTGAACATGACGTAAAAATAAAATTAATCTAGGATCTTGAAATAATTTTTCTAACTTTGTTTTATATTCTTTAATTTTAGCTTGTCCCACATAAATAGCAGTTGCAACAGGAAAAGTAAAAAATTGTTGATACTGCTGAATTTCTACAGGATATTCTTTTTTATCTATCCAAATAGGTTTGATTTGCCAAGGAGTTTTCTCAAGGTTTTTATGTCTTTTGTCATTTCTATCAAATTTGAATGAAAAATTACCAGAATTAATATATACACATTCTGAATCCGCAAATACAGATTTAAACCCTATACCTTTATAACCTGTTTGCTCAGAATTATTGACTTTTGTACTTTTGGATATACTCGATATAGCGTCTACATTAGTGCTATCAAAAGGCTTACCATTATGCAAAATCAAAAAATGTTCGCGGAGAATGACAAATAGTACGTTTACTTGACCAGTTTCATTAGGTATATCATCAGCATTTTGCAAGAGTTCAAAGATAAATCGTTCTGTTTCTGTATACAAATCACCTGTAAGTCTTGTTAAAGCATTAGCAAGGTTTTCAGCATCTCTTTCAGACTGACCTGTTTCATTGAATATTTTCTCAATTAGTTGTTTAGGATTTTGCATAATTCTTTATTCGCAGGGAAATTTGGTCATTATTGTTACCTAATAAATCCAGTTCTAAGCAATTACCGAGTATATCGGTTACTCATTGATGATTTTATTGGGTAATATTGCCGTATCTATTTAGCATATCACTTTTTTATCAACTAACAACAATCAAAAATCTGACAGGGGGACAAGAAGGCTGAAATCCATATATCATAAGCTTTTCATGGTTTTAGATCGAAAAAGTCCGCCGCACCATCTCTCACTTATTAATAATAATTCCTAGTAAGCTCGCTCCTATTCCTAATTCTTTCGTTAGCTTTTTGCCTAGAATCGCTAGATCTATTTCTAGAATTTCTGGACTATTTTGTAATAATTCCTTGGTTCTTCGGTTTGTGTTATGCAATGGACTGGGATTATAAAGGATGGAACTCTTATGTAGAAAGGCATTTGGCGATTTTTGTCAATTGTTTTTTATCTAGAGCGAACTCATCAATTAAGTCTCTTGCCAGAGAAGGATTTAGTCGATTTATGCCCCCCTATCGAATCATACCAAGTAACGAAGAGCCATAATCCTTCATCTCTCAATCGTTTAATAATTTCCTCTGCGGATTCTCCTAGGTCAACAATTTTCGATAATACCTCTACCCAATTAATAATACTGATATAACACCCATTAATCAAGGCATTTTCTACAATTTCTGCTCCTGGTTCATCTCTAAGATAAGCTAAAAAGGCAGCAGCATCTAACACAGATTTATTCACTTAAATACTCCTGTCTGCGTTCTTGAATAAGTTCATCTACTAAATTTCTATCAGGTGATTTATCTTTTAATAAACCTCTTAATTTTTTAACTTGGTTTTTGAGACTAACTAATTGTAATATACCATTATCTTCCAGAGTTAAAATTAATCTATATCCAGATTCTAAATTAAGAATTTGTTGGATTTCTTGCGGTAAAGTTAAACGTCCTTCTGGTTCAATATCAAGTATGTATTGTTGAGAAAGTGATGAATTAGCAACTGTCATAACTTTATATTTCCTCGTTTTCTACCTATTTCTAGTTTAGCAAAATTCTCAAAGTTAATCCTGTAGGGTGGGTTAATGAAATGTAACGCAAACAGTAAGTTTTTAAAAGACTCACGCCCGAATCACAGTAATTCTATATTGATTTTCCGTCACCAACACCTCAGTTGATAACCTTTCTTCCATAGGTAAAGCATTTTTCCGCCTATCAAAGATAAATAACCAACCAAAATCTAAACCCAAACATCCTAAATAAGATTCTAATTGTTCAATTCCATCAGCTTGAGGATCGCGCTTTTTATCCCGCCATACTTTCAATTCAATCCCTAAAATTACATCTTTATAACGCAGACATAAATCCATTCTATCGCTACCAATTGCATATTCCCTTTCTAAAACTCCCCCACCATTAACCACACGATGTAAAAAAGCCATTAATACAATATGTGGGGCAATTTCATGGTAAGCAGCACTACTTAATAATGGTTCGACCTGTTGTCGCCAAAACTTGAGAAATGCTGTTAATAAAGCATCAACATTTAATTCACCTGTTGTAGTCAACCAACTAGGACTAATTAAAGGTAAACTGTCCTGAGTTCCTTGTACTAAAACGCGGGGAATAACTTCACGATATATGGGGTTAGAAATAACTAATCCTCCCCTTGGATCACGTCTTAATAATCCTAAATCTATTAAATATTGCCTATCATCTGCTAAAGTATCAGGTAATGTTTGCCCTGCTAAAATTGGTTCAATAATATTTTTCACTCGTTTTTCCCTGAGTTTTTCTGCTAAACTATCTAAATGAGTATCTTGACGAGCAATTAATATTTTTTTGGCTGTTAAAATGTGTTCTTTGGTAATAGCAATGTTTCTATCTTTTACCATTTTTTCTACAATTTCTTTAGCTAAAGCATTGACTAACCAAGGTTGTCCTTGAGTTAAATCAAACGCTGTTTCGATAGCTTCTGGTGTGAAAATTTGTCCTGTTGCTGCTGTATGTTGTTGATATAATTCTCCTACTTCTGCAAGATTAAAATTTCTCATAGTCAGAGAAGCAACTTTTATATTAAAAGGACTAGATGTATTTAATCTATCACTACCTCCCGATGCTACTTTATAATCTCTCACATCTCGTAAACCAATTAATCCTACTGATGAGGGAAAATTTTCTGGACGTTTAGGAAAACCATCTCTTAACTGTCGTAAAACTGATATTAATGTTTGGTCTTGTAAAGAGTCAATTTCATCTATAAATAATACTATGGGACGATTGATAGCTTTTGCCCAACTTCTTAAAAAAGCCTTAATTCTGCTTCCTGGTTCTTCCTGTTGCCATTGTTTAGCAGCTGGTTGTAATTCCGTCGGTAAACTATCCTCAATTGTATTATACCAAGTTCCTAAAATTGCCAATTCTGCGGCAGTAGGATCATGATTAAATGCACTTCCTACTTCTACGGATACCATGACTGCGGCATAATTTCCAGTATCAGTCAATTGTTTTGCTAGGGATAACATAGCGGTGGTTTTCCCCGTTTGTCGTGGTGCGTGAAGAACAAAATAACTACGTTGTTGAATTAGCTCCTCTAAATCTGGTAATCTGACTGTGGGAGAGAGCATATAGTGGATATCGTCTGAACAGGGACCTGCAATATTAAACCAGCGAGTCATAGAATTTTGGTAATAGATGAACTCTTTAAGTTTAGACATTTTTTATGCTCCCGATACATTATTAAAACCACTAAATTTGCTAATGAGAGTTGGTTAATTCGGCAATTAATTGTTCAGGAGTGATAATTCGTGGTGTGACAATGGGGAAATCTTGAGGATTACGGGTAATAATTGCATCCAATTTATTAACTACCGCGGTAGAGTATTGAATAGAATCTTCAAAATCCTGAAAATTGGTTGTGAAAGCCATTATAATTGCAGCCTGATTTACTGTAGCAATTTGACAAAAAGTAATTAACTGCTTTAAATAAGTAAGCGTCCAATCTCGACCTCTTGCTTTACGGATAATATAATACAAATCACTAAAAGTTGAGGCGGAAATATAACCTGCAATTGTGCCTTTTTCAATTAGTGATAAAACTTGTTCACTTGCATTCCAAAAAGGTTCTCTTTCTAAGGCATTATCAATAATGATATTAGTATCTATCAGGATTTTCACAGGTTATATTTCTCCTTTAAATATTCATATTTAGCTTGATCTGGATCAAAGTCTGCCGGAATGGCAGGGGCATTTTCAAATAAACCCTGAAATGCTTTGATCCTAGATTTTCTTTTTGGTGCTTCTGGTGCTGGTTCAGTGGTTGGGGTTGTGGTATGATCAAGGGTATCTGTGGCTGCCCAGACTACAATTTCCACATTTCCGGGGGGTAAATTCAATGGTTCGGTAATCAGCAAGTTACCAGATTGATCAATTTTTCCTTTGAGTTTGTATGCTTGCATGATGTTTTTTATGATACTCTGTTTTTATATCATATCATAGTGAACAAAATTCACGCTCTAAATTTGGGTTTAAATTATGATAACTACACTCATTGAACGAGAAGCAGAACCAATTTTAATTAGTGACTTAACCTGGAGAGAATTTAAAGCTGTTGAACAGCTAATTGATCGCCCAGGGTTAAGGTTATCTTTTTTAGATGGAGTTTTGGAGATTAGAAAAATGCCAGGGAAAAAACACGAAACCATCAAAGAACGTATTGGTGCTTTACTAGAAATTTATTTAGAATTTTTGGGATTAGATTTTACTCCTACTGGTTCTGTCACCTTAGAAAATGAATTTGAAAAGGTTAAAAGAGAAGGTGATAAATCCTATGAGTTGGGAGCCAATAGAAAACATCCTGATTTAGTGATTGAGGTGGTTGTTAGTAGTGGAGGAATTAATAAACTGGAAGCATACAAACGGTTACAAATCCCTGAAGTTTGGTTTTGGATGAATGATGAATTATTGTTTTATAGTTTAGGAAATGAGGGATATAAAGCTGTTAGTAAATCGCAACTTTTACCGAGTTTAGATGTAGGTTTATTGATGCGTTGTATTAATACAGAAAATCATGCTCAAGCACTGCGAGAATTTAGAGCAGGGATAAAAATTATTGAATCAACATAACAATAGAAAATGGTGATTTTTTCTGCCTATCTAAAGATTATGGGTTAACTTAAAAGTTGCAGAATGCCGACTCTCTTATTCTTTCTGTGATAAGTTTAATACTAAATCCAGTTATTAAAAACTGATTATTTATTCACCCTTTTGCCTGTTGCCTTTTGCCTGTCATCATAAGTAGTCTATACTCAACGGATTTAGTATCATTTCATCAACTCAATAACCAATCTAGATGATTCTGTAAACATTGCTTGAGGTCGTAGCGTTGCTTGATAGTTTCCCTAGCATTTAAACGCAGATTTTGCCAACCCTGGGGATAATCTAACACTTCATCGACGCGATCGGCTATTTGTTGAGGAGAAAAGAAATCCACTAATAAACCATTTTCCCCATCAGTAATTAATTCTCGCACGGGGGGAGTATCGGAACCAATCACCACGCAACCCATGGCCATAGCCTCTAACATTGACCAAGACAGCACAAAAGGACGAGTAAGATAGATATGGGCTGCTGATGCCTGTAAAACCTGTTTATATTGACCGTAGGGCAGAGAACCGGTAAAATGCACCCGGGATAAATCCAAAGAAAGGCTTTCTAACATCAATTGTTTATAGGTTTTGCCCTCCGGTAGAGTTTTCCCATAAGCGACTCGATCCTCCCCGACAATCACCACATGACAGTTAGGCCGACGGGCTAAAATTAGGGAAACAGCCGTCATAAATTGGGGAAAACCGCGATAGGGTTCCATTCCCCGGGTTGCATAGGTGACAATCTCCTTAACACCGGATAAATCTAAACCTATCTCTGGAATCACTAACTGCACATCGGGACGGGGACAGAAATAGTCCGTATCGATGCCATCGTGCAAAACCGTCAGTTTCGAGTGAAATTCGCTGGGAAATTGTTGTTTTTGCCAGATAGTCGGCGATAAACCTCGATCGCAACTGACCAGATCGATCAGGATCGTCGCATTTTTAATTCTAATCCGGGCTTCGGCATCAGCATTAAGGGGATCCGCCGGATCAAAATCAGCATCGGAACCATGGGCATGATAAAACCATTCAAAATAGGCTAAAAACTTAGTTTTCGGGAAAATATCCTTGATAAATAGACCCGGCCCCCAGCCAGAATGTGCATAGACAATATCGGGATAAAATCCTTGATTTTTCAGTTGTTGGCAAACACCATAAACCGCTTGACCTTGTAAAACCGCACTTTCGAGGGGACGGACATAATGATGGGTTTGGGGAGAAACAGCGCGACTTTCCTTGTAAATAAATTTTTTTACCCCCGCTATCTCTCCCTCTTGCCGGGTAGTGCCGAAAATAACTTGATTTCGGGGGTCTTGAGCCAAAACCGTGCTTAAATGGCGAAATTGGGCGGGAAAGTTGGAATGAAGGAATAAAAATTTCATCGCGGGTAAAGGTTTAGAAAAAGCGATCGCTAACCGTACATTGTCCCTGAAAACGGAGCAGATGATCGCATAATACCAAAGCCATCATCGCTTCTACCATAGGGACCGCTCGGGGTAAAACGCAAGGATCGTGTCTTCCTTTGGCTGCCAGGGTGGTTTCTTCCCCGGTGCGCGTCACGGTTTTTTGTTCTTTACCGATAGTTGCGGTGGGTTTAAAAGCGATGCGGATAATAATATTTTCACCGTTACTGATTCCCCCTTGGATACCCCCCGAACGATTGCTCGTGGTGCGAATTTCCCCGTTATCATCGATAAAATACTCGTCATTGTGTTCGCTGCCGGTTAAGAAGGTTCCCGCGAATCCCGATCCGATTTCAAATCCCTTGCTCGCGGGTAAGGACATCATCCCCTTAGCTAAATCGGCTTCTAGCTTATCAAAAACGGGTTCTCCTAGACCTTTCGGCACATTTCTGGCTACACATTCCACCACACCGCCGATCGAGTCCTTATTCAGGCGAATTTGGTCGATCAGGGCGATCATTTGGGCGGCCGTTTCCCCGTTGGGACAACGCACTATATTACTTTCCACCTCGTCGAGGGTGACGGTGTTGGGGTCGATGATTGCCTCAATATCTTTAATTCGCTTCACATAGCCGATAATCTCGACATTATAGATAGATTTAAGGATTTTTTTGGCGATCGCTGCTGCGGCCACCCGGCCGATGGTTTCTCGGGCCGAAGATCTGCCTCCTCCTTTCCAGTTGCGAATGCCGTATTTTGCCTCGTAGGTGGCATCCGCGTGGGAAGGTCGGAATTTCTCGGCCATTTCGTTGTAATCTTGCGAGCGAGCATCCTGATTCCGCACTAGAATAGCGATCGGTGTACCGAGGGTTTTACCGTCAAAAACGCCCGAAATTATCTCACAAATGTCATTTTCCCGACGCGGGGTCACGATTCTGCTTTGTCCCGGTTTGCGACGGTCTAAATCGATTTGAATCTCCTCTTCAGAAATTTCTACGCGCGGAGGACAACCATCGATAACCACTCCTACCCCACCCCCGTGAGATTCTCCAAAAGTGGAAACCCGAAATAGTCGTCCGAAAGTGTTACCCATAATCTCAATATCTACTAAGCCTCAAGCTTTTATTGTACCTGAGCGGTTATCAGTTATCAGTGATCAGTTATCAGTTATCAGTGATCAGATGTGAGTTTTTAGTGGACAGTCTTAAGTAGAAAATTGCCGTTTTCTTGTCACTGATGCCATTTTTCAAAAGTAATCGCAGAGATGGTTAATTTCCCTTACCCCCACAACCAAAGGGAGAGGGGAGTAAAATGCCGGCTCTCTTATTCTTTGTGTGATAAGTTTAACTTATATAAGACCGATCAATCTTTGTGTCCTTTGTGTCTTTGTGGTTCGTTCCATTTGCTCGCCAGCAGGAATGTATTTTAGAATACATTTTACCCACCAAACCCAAGAGAGTAAAATGCCTGCTACGAATAAAGGAAAATACTATGATTACTGTTTACTGATCACTGTTCACTGATAACTGAAAGGTCTCCTGTCTTCAGGTTAAGCTCCCAAAAAAAGGCTATTCTTTACCTTATATAGCCTGGCGAAAATTTGATGACTTCTTTGTTAGTTCACACATACCCTTCTCTTGTCAAGGGTATTTTAATTAAACGTTACAAACGCTTTTTTGCCGACATACAACTGGACAACGGAGAATTAATTACGGCCCATTGCGCTAATACCGGACCGATGACGGATGTATGCGTAGAAGGTCAACCGGTTTATCTTTCTCGCAGTGATAACCCGAAGCGAAAATTAGCTTACACCTGGGAGATGATTCAACTGGGGGAGACTTGGGTGGGAGTTAATACCAATCTTCCTAATCAGGTGGTGAAAAATGCCCTGTTGCAAGGGGTTTTTCCCGATTTGGTCAAAAATGACACCGAGGTGCGATCGGAAGTGGCCTACGGTCAAAATAATGGCAGTAGAATTGATTTTCTTTTGACCCATGGGGATAATTCCCTCACCTATATCGAGGTTAAAAATACCACTTGGAATCAGGGAGAAACGGCACTTTTTCCCGATACTGTCACCACGCGAGGACAGAAGCATTTACAGGAATTAATGGCTTTATTGCCGGCAGCGGAGGCGATTATGTTCTACTTTATTAATCGGGGTGATTGTGACCGGTTTGCTCCGGGGGATAGTAAAGATGCTAAATACGGGCAGTTATTACGTCAAGCAGTGGCTAAAGGAGTCAAGGTTTTACCCTGTCGCTTCCAAGTGACACCCACGGGAATTTATTATTTAGGTTTAGCAGAATTGCAACTGTGAAACCAGTGGTTTAGATGGGCCAGCTTTTGACAAAATCCCCCAGACCGCAACTGACCTTGAAAAGCTTAGAGACACAGTTACCTGTGCCTCTAATGGGGATTTTGTCGATACATATTTGGGGTAATTTGTCAAGGTTTTTGATAACTAATTCCGTGGCGCATTTTCTCTAATTTCTGTTGCACCTGAGCATCGAGAGAATGGAATAAAAAACGCCCTTTGGGACTTTGAGAAGAACTCTGGGATTTTCTCAGACGACGACCGGTTAAATCCACCTCGATTTCCAGACGTTGAGCGGAAATCCACTGGGCCCCATAACCCATAACGGTCATTTTTTGGGCATTATCAGAGGTAGCGACGATAATCCGTCCGATAGCTGGGGCGCGATCGTGCCAAAAATCGGCGCAGGTTTTCTCGATATAGGTGTCGGCGGTTTGAGCGTGAGCGGTAAAATAAACCGATAAATGGTTAGTGTAGCGTTCTTGGCTGCCGGGGGTATCTTGAAGGTAGGAATCGAAGACGATTTGGGTTTGATAACCCTGATGGTGGGTGTAACCGATTAGGGTTTCAATTAACTTGTCTCGCGCCGGTTCGAGACCGTGGCGATCGCTGATTTTTTTCAGGGACGGCCAAGCGCCGATGACGTTGTAGCCGTCAACCAGCAGAAGGGAACGATCAGAAGAATTAACCATGGCTTTGAGAGTAATTGGTGTAGCATTAAGGGCAGTTCTAAAAAACAGCATCCTAATGATATTAACAAAAAATTTAAGATTCAACCGCCGCACTTGCCAATAATCTCGCTTTTAATTCTAGGGGATTTCCCCGATCCGTTACCTTACCCCCCTCTAACAAAAATGCCCCATCGCTGTAATCCAATTCCTCCAGGCGATGCGTCACCCAAAGGGCTGTAATCCCTCGGTTTTTGACCAATTTCTGCACTTGAGAGACTAATTCTATTTGGGTATCCCCATCCAAAAGGGCGGTGGGTTCATCAAAGAGCAAAACCTCGCAATGACGAGCTAAAGCCCCCGCAATGGCGATTCTTTGCTTTTGTCCGCCACTGAGAGCATAGATCGGTCGTTTTTCCATTTCTAATAAATTCACCGCCCCTAGGGATTCCCGCACCCGGGCCCGAATTGCCGGCGTGGATAAACCCTCGGATACCAACCCAAAAGCCACATCTGCCCCCACTGTTGGCATAACTAACTGATGGTCGGGATTTTGGAAAACAAAACCGAGGGGGTTAGGTATCTCTATTTCACCGCGACTAGGTTTTAATAATCCCGCTAAGAGCCGCAGCAGGGTTGATTTACCGCTGCCATTTGTCCCCAACAACATCCAAAATTCTCCTCTGGGAACTTGCAAAGAGCAGCCATTTAATACTGATTTCCCATTCGGCCAGCTAAACCAGAGATCTTTTACTTTTATAGTCATGAATTATCAGCCTTTTCAGTTATCAGTTATCAGTTATCAGTTATCAGTTATCAGTTATCAGTTTTGAGTTTTGAGTTTTAAGCCGAAAGTGTTATGTAGGCGGTTGCCGTTTTTTGTCACTGATTACTGGTTACTGCTCACTGATAACTGATTAAAGAACTATTCTGTGGCTAAAGCGACAAACCCCGGCGCTCTACCAGTGGAGGCAGCCCCGGATTTTTGTGACACAATCACCGCACTGATCTGATCGCTCAAAACCGCCACCTTTTTATCGGTTTGTTTTTCGCAGGTTAATTCTAATAATTCTGGATTCGGCGATCGCATAGCGTTAATAATTGTTTGATACAAAGCGTCTGCCGCCGCTTCTTCCTTGCGCTGCACGGAAATGGGGATGGGCGAGAGTTTCAGGGTAATATCGATCGAATACATAGTTTAGCGTTCCCTTCCAAAAAACAAGTCAAAAACCATTGTATAACAGGGCTTGGGTGTTGGGGTTTTAGGGTGTTGGGGTTTTAGTTGAAATTCCCCTATCTCCCCATAGTTGCCCATCACCCACCGCCGATAACCTTAGGGTCATAAGGGACTTGCGCAGGAGAGGCAGCTCACCTGTTAACATTTCATGTAACATCATCTCCAACTCAAACAAATCGCTATAACTTCCTGCATCTTCCCCTAAAATTACCTCTGGAGCTGCATAGCTTTCAGTAAAAGCTTGAACACTGCGACTATTCTTTCTCAATCCTTGCCTTGCTGCCCCAAAATCGATTAAAACCAGCCGTTTTTCATCGGTAATTAAGACATTATCTGGTTTTAAATCTAAATGATAAATATCTTGCTTCTCATCATGCACTGCTTCCCAAGCACTGACTAAATCATTCATTACCGACTCAATATCTTTCTCATTTAATCTCTTTTCTGGTTGTTTATCGTAAAATATCTCTTAAAGTTTGTCCCTTCACCAATTCCATCACCAAATAAACGGTTATCTGGCAAGGGTTTTAAGAATTGTTAATTGATCTGTTTTTGCCAACAACTCATCTAACTCAGCTACCTCATCAGCGCAGGGCAAAGATGCTGCATTTCTCATCACTAAATCATCTAAACGGGTTGGCTCTACCAGGGCTAATTGACAACTTGCCAGCGCTTTTAATTCATCCACACTCAAACCAATCAAATAATCTTGATCGAGGCCTAATAGATTGGCAAATCGAGAATAGGTGTTCCAGTCTAATAAAACCCCAACTCGTTCCCGTTGCTCATTTGTTAAGTATTCTACCGGCTTGGACAGATCAGAAACACCCAGAAGACAATGTCATCCTATTTTAGTAATTAACTCCAGATAATGCTATCGATCGCCGATCAGGTTATCTTATTTTTGTTTTCCTAATTGTTAGGTTTTCTAAAAAGTTGAAAAAGTACGGGTGAAGCATTCGGATAGAAAATCTCTGGTTTCAGCGATAGGTTATTGTCCGAATGCTTCGCCCCTACAGGACGCAATTGCCGATCAGGTTATCTTATTTTTGTTTTCCTAATTGTTGGGCTTTATAAAAAGTTTCTAAACTGTGACTATCCCCGACAAAACGCCAGTGCCAGGGTTCATAATTAATACCCTGGGGATTATTTTCGGGGAAAGATAACTCGAAACTATACTGGGCAGCGTTATTTTGCAACCAACGAAAAGCGGCAGTATTAGCAAAACTGCTACTTAAATTCGTTGCGGGAGCGCTACCATCGCCAATATCGATCGCATAACCGGTATGATGTTCGCTGTAACCCGGAGGTGCGCTCACTTCTGCTCGTTTGCGGGTTTGCTGATTGCGTTGTTTTTTAACTTCAAAAAAGAGCTTTTCTTGGGTTGCTTTCGATCGAAATGCGGAAATCGGCATTAAAATCACCCCCGACCTTCTCGCGTCACTCTGCATCTGGATAAAAGCCTTGGCTGCCGGTTTCCTTAAACGCATAGTACCATCCCCAGTAATGGGGGCTAATTCCGTCTCTGGGGCCTCTTGATAGGGTAAATGACCTAGAATGTTCTCAATCGGGCTAGGAGTGGCTTTAATGGGGGGGGATGGGTTAATAACCGGTTTTTTTACGGAAGCAGGGGGACGATTCAAGACTGCTATGGCAATTAGGCCGGTTCCCACCAGAGCGAGTAAACCGCTTGCGATCGCTATTAGACCCTGGGGATTAGTAGTTTTTCTGTACTGGTTGTCCCGCAAAGCTTCGGGAATATCATCGATCGGTTTCACGGTTTACTTACCCTCCTGCACCATAATTACATTATTCCCCGGCCACTCCATCTTGACGAGCAGCCTGTTGAACGGCGGCGGCCACAGCCGTAACTACACGACCATCAAAAACCGAGGGAATAATATTCTCTCGATCAAGATTAGCAGGAGTGATCAAAGAAGCGATCGCTTTGGCCGCTTCCAGATACATATTATCGGTGATTGCCCTAGCGCGACAGTCCAAGGCCCCGCGAAATAATCCGGGGAAAGCGAGAACATTATTAATCTGATTGGGATAATCGCTGCGTCCGGTAGCCACCACGGCCACCAAATCATTGATTAATTCCGGTTGAATTTCGGGAATGGGATTAGCCATGGCAAAGACGATCGCATCTTTAGCCATTCCCTTGACCATTTCGGGAGTCAATACCCCCGGTGCGCTCACCCCCAGGAAGACATCAGCGCCTTTGAGAGCATCCCCTAGCTTACCACTGGCAGCCACGGCCCAAGCTTGTTTTTCTGGGGTTAAATCGTCCCGGTTTTGGGAGAGGATGCCATGGGAATCACAGAGGATTATATTTGTGGCTCCTGCGGTTTTAAAGAGAGTAGCGATGGCGATTCCCGCCGCACCCGCACCATTAATGACGATTTTGACTGTATCAAGCGATTTTTTGACCAATTTGAGGGCATTAATCAGGGCAGCCAGGGAAACGATCGCCGTACCATGTTGATCATCGTGGAAAACGGGAATATTTAATTCCGCTCGCAGACGTTTCTCGATTTCAAAACAGCGGGGAGCGCCGATATCCTCTAGGTTAATACCCCCAAAAACCGGAGCGATTCTTTTGACGGTTGCGATGATTTCTTCGGGGTCTTGGGTGGCTAAACAGATGGGAAAAGCATCAATTCCGGCGAATTCCTTGAATAACATCGCTTTCCCTTCCATTACCGGCAGGGCAGCCTCCGGCCCGAGATTTCCTAATCCTAATACCGCGCTACCATCGGTCACTACAGCGACGGTGTTGCCCTTGATGGTCAATGAGTACACCAGTTCGGGTTGGTGAGCGATAGCGGTGCAGATGCGACCAACTCCGGGGGTGTAGGCCATGGCCAGGTCATCTTGGGAGGTGAGGGGAATACGACTCTCAATGGAGATTTTACCCCGACGATGGATATCGAAGGTGCGATCGGAAACTTTGAGCAGTTTAACATCTGGTAGAGCTTTAACCGCAGCGATAATCTGTTCCGCTTGGTCGGTACTAGCGGCATCAACCATAATCTCGCGGGTGCTAATCTTTAAATTGCGTTCGATCAGAGAAATTTGCCCTAAATTCCCCCCGACATCGGCGATCGCATTGAGGACAGAAGCGAAGGTTCCCGCTTGATTGGGGATTTCTATCTTGAGACTTAAACTATAGCTAGGATTGGGCGTTAAATGAACCATGCTGAAGGCTTCCAATACTGATAAATATTGATTATCTTCTATCTGTGAGGGACTTTGGTATCTAATCGTGCAGTTTCTTTAGCTATTAGGGTCTCTCTGGGCCTAACACCAGGGGAGCGGGGTGTGGGGTGTGGGGTGTGGGGAGATGGCAAATTAGGTTAGACTTTATCTTAATGAGAAAGACTGTAAATATGACTAGAGAATTATATCCGGCGATCGATCCCTATTGTACTGGTTACTTAAAAGTATCGGCTCTCCACACAATCTATTATGAAGAAGTGGGCAATCCCCAGGGTAAACCGGTAGTATTTCTCCATGGCGGGCCTGGAGGTGGTATTGAGGGGATTTATCGTCAGTATTTCGATCCACAGAAATGGAGAATTGTCCTTTTTGATCAACGGGGTTGCGGGAAAAGTACCCCCCACGCTGAGTTAAGAGAAAATAACACTTGGCTGTTAGTGGCAGATATCGAAAAACTACGAGAATTATTAAAAATTGATCGCTGGGTAGTTTTTGGCGGTAGTTGGGGAAGTACCCTATCTTTAGCCTACAGTCAAACCCATCCCGAACGCTGTTTAGGCTTAATTTTGCGCGGGATTTTTCTACTGCGAGAAAAAGAATTAAAATGGTTTTATCAAGAGGGAACCAGTTATATTTTTCCCGATATTTGGCAGAATTATTTAGCACCTATTCCCCCGGAAGAAAGGGGTGATTTGCTGGCCGCTTATTATCGGCGCCTGACTAGCGATAACCCCCAAATCCGTCTAGAAGCTGCCAAAGCTTGGTCAATTTGGGAGGGAAGTACCAGCAAATTAATTCCCGCAGACAATTTAATCGAGAGATTCGGTCAGGATAATTTTGCCGAAGCTTTTGCACGCATTGAATGCCATTATTTTGTCAATAAGGGTTTTTTAGAGACGGATAACCAACTGATCGAAAATGTTGATAAAATCCGCCATATTCCCGCGGTTATCGTGCAAGGACGTTATGATATTGTTTGTCCGATGATTTCTGCTTGGGAATTACATCAAGCTTGGCCGGAAGCGGAATTTATCATTGTTCCCGATGCGGGACATTCGATGACAGAAGTGGGAATTCGTAGTGCTTTAATTGAGGCTACCGATAAATTTGTTAACTTATAAATCACCTAATTATCGTGATGATTTTGCCAAATTTGTTCGTAGGCTTTTTCCATATCTAGGGTAAATTTTTTCCCATTCCAGAGGGGAGATCTATGGCGAGATTGACGTAATTGATAACGAATTTCTTCCCTTAAATTTTGATCTAATCCTAACTTAATTCCCCACTGCACATATTCCTCATCACTCCAAGCTATACCCTGACTAATGCCGGCATTTTTCATAAAAGTATAGCTATTACGGGCTGCAAATTGTTCACCAACCCTAGTGACTAAAGGAATCCCCATCCAGAGGGTTTCTAGGGTTGTGGTAGCACCACTATAGGGATAGGTATCGAGAACTATATCAGCAATTCCTAGATTAGCGCGATGGGTTTCCTCATTGAAATCATTGGGCAAAAATCTTAATCTATCTTGACTAATTCCCAATTCGTCGGCACTTTTGAGAAATAATTCTCGAATGGTTTCTTTGTCGGCAAAACCTTTGATTAAAAGATAGCTATTAGGAACCTGTTGAAGAATCTGCAATTGCAGACAAATCATGTTTAAAGTGCGTTTTAATCCCGATTGCACGGTCAGATAAATAATAGCATCATCGGGAATATTTAAATCAGTTCTTCTCCTAGTGGGAACACCCACTTCAAAACCATCCACGGATAAATAAGAGTTAGGAAGTCGGATAATTTTTTCTGAATAAATTTCTTGAGCATTTTCGGGTAAAACGTAGTTATCGGCAATAAAATAATCAATAGCAGGAATTCCCGACGCATCTAATCCTAACCAGGTTACTTGTATCGGTGCTGGTTTTAAAGCCATTACTAGATAAGTTGTATTATTAGTTAAGCTATCAATATCCACTAAAATATCTAAGTTATCTTGACGAATTTGTGCAGTTATTTGTTCAATTTTTGCGGGCAAGTTATAGCTATAATCTGAGTTATTTATAAACCATTTTTCAGTAATTTCGTCCGCTGCTTGGTTGACAAAATAGGTGTAAATTTCAAATTTATCTCGATTATGATAGTGAAATAACCAGCGACTTAACCAACCCACAGAATGACGACGGAGAGTATGGGCAATATAACCAATTTTTATTTTTCTCGCTGGAGATTTTGGAGAAGAAACAGGAGCGATATAGTTATAGCGGTTTCTCACATCTGCTTGGAAAATTTCCGCTAGTTTACTTTGTAAATAGCGATTAATTTTGGGATTATCTTGATAGTAGGGAAGACAGATAGTAACTCCTAAAATAGAGTCGATAATAAAGGGACGTGCATTAAATTGTTTGGCATTAATTTGTCCCTCGATTAGTTGTATTAATTCATCGATAAATTTAGGTAAATTTCCCCAGTCTCCCTTAGCTTGTAAAATACCAATTACTAGAGAAATTCCCAAGAGCTTTTCAGTAGTTGTTTGGCAACTTTTATAAAAATTATCGGCAATTTCTAGAGATTTTTTATAGTCAACAGTGGTGGTTTTATAAAGATTAAACAAACTATTTTGTAGGTATAAATCCTCCGGTAGAAAGCGCAAACAAAGTTCTACTAAATTAATGGCAAATACACTTTGCTTTTGTTGATAAGCATAATTGACAATTGCTGAGATAACTTTGGCTGCAATTATTTCTGGATTATTGATATGTAAGGCTGCTAATTCTAAAAAGTGGATGGTATCAGTACAGGGGTAGATTAAAACTTTTTCCGTCACTCCCAGCAGTAAATCAACATTAATTGCTGCTGTAGCTGTATTTTCTAACAGTTCAAATACACACCAATCATTGAACTTTTCCATCGCAAAAATTTGGAATTGGATTTCTAATTCCATCAGATGCAGGAGATTGTTTAAAAAACTAGGATTAAGATTTTGTAGCTGCAATCGAATTAGATAACTTGTCTCTAATCTTTGGGAATTTTCTTGTCTGGTTGCCTCTGCATCTAAGATTTGAGTTAAAGTTTCTATCCACCCCGATAATTCTGATTCGGCTGCTTGACTCAACACCAGTAACCAAGTAGCTTGCGCGTCTTCTTCTCTATCTTGTAAAAGATAGGCTAATCCTAGATAAAAATAATCCTCAATTACTGGAGAATTGTTTTCAATTAATTGTTCATAAAACTGCAATACCAGTTGATAATTATTGTCGTTTAAGTGTGTTTGTATGTCTTGATGCCATTGCATAGTTTTTATCCGCTAAGATTGACAATAAATATTCCACATTTGCCGATAAGCATTTTCTAAATCTCTGGTAAATTGTTTGGCATTCCAGAGGGGAGATGTATGACGAGACTTTCGGAGTTTCCAACGGACTTCCTCTCTTAAATTTTTATCCAATCCTAACTTAATTCCCCACTGCACATATTCTTCATCACTCCAAGCTATACCCTCAGTTATTCCCGCATTCATCATTAAAGTATAACCGTTGCGTGATGACCATTGTTGCCCCACTTTAACCACGAGAGGAATTCCCATCCAGAGGGTTTCTAAGGTGGTTGTACCACCATTAAAGGGATAGGTGTCCAAAACCACATCAGCGATGGCTAAATTTGCCCTGTAGGTTTCCGTCTGATAGAGAGGAAGCATCTTAATTCGATTAGTTTCTACTCCAACTTCTGCGGCAATTTGACAGAATAAATCCAGGAGGGAATTATCATCAGCAACTCCTTGAATCAGGAAATAACTATTAGGTACCGATTTGAGTATTTGCATTTGTAAGCGAATCATCGCTGGATTACGCTTAATTGCTGTTTGAGAACTTAGGTAAATAACCGCATCGTTATTAATACCTAAATCTTCTCTTCGCAGGGTAGGAACGGCTATTTCAAAACCATCCACAGCGACAAAAGTATTAGGCAAACGCCAGATTTTTTCCTGATAATATTCTTGGGCATTTTCTGGCAATACATAAGGATCCGCTAAAAGATAATCTACTGCGGGTAAACCAGAACCATCAAAACCTAACCAGTTAACTTGAATAGGGGCAGGTTTTAAGGCAATAACTTGGGCAACGATTGCCCCAGTACCACTATCTAAGTCCACAAGAATATCGATGTTATCTTCTTTAATTTTGCGGTAGGTTGCTAGGGAATCAGCAGTAGCATGATAGATTTTATCTGCGGGATTAGAAAACCATTGTTTAGTTATTTCATCCACAGGTTGACTCACCATATAAAGGTGAATATCAAACTGTTCACGATTGTGATAATTAATAGTCCAACGACTCAATAAACCGACGGGATGACGTTTTAATGTTTGGGCAATGTAACCAATTTTAAGTTTTTTATTGGGATTATCTTCTCTGGGTTTATCAAAACCTTCCTCTTGAAAACCCAACATTTCTTTGTAAGTTTCTTGGAAAAAACTACCAATCTTACTTAAAAGCGGTCGATTCTCTTTCGGTTTATCTTCATAGTAAGAAATCGGATCCATAACTGTTAGTAACCCTTCTCTAACTAAGGGATGTATGTCTTGGGGCTTTTTTTCTAGAAATTCTTGAATTAAGTGTTTATACTCTTGACAAATACTAGGAATGTCATTCCATTTTGAGGCTCGTAAAGAACCACTAAAGAGGAGAGATTGACTAAACATTTTTAAATCAATTGTTTGGATTTTATCTTTAAATTCTTTGGTAAAGTTTATCGCTTTTTGGTAGTCAGGTACAACAACATAAAACCAAAATAAATTAGCTACTAAGTACAAATTTTCTGGATAAAGGGGAAGAAAAGCTTCCGCTAAGTCAACGGAATAAGTAGGTTGATATTTCTCAAAAGCAAAGTGTCGGGTGACAGTGATGACGTGATTAAGTAGTTCTGGAGAATTGCCAAGATAGGGTAAACTTAACCGAACTAATTCTATGGTATATTCATGAGCGTAACGTATGACGGCAATTACTACCCGTTCCAATAATTGAGAGTTAACTGAACCCTGAGTAATTAATTCTAGTATTTGCCATTCTTGCAGTTGTTGAGGATCAAATCTATTTAATTTAATTTCAATGAGGGTTAAATGCAGTAAATTATCGAGATAACTGGGATTAATTTCCTGTAGATGTTTACGAATTAACCAACTGGTTTCTAGATTTTCTAACTCTAATTGTCGGTTAGCTTCGGTAGTTAAAATATTGCTTAATTCTAGCATCCATGAATCAGTTTCCTGTTCATCTCCTTGAGTGAAAACAAATAACCAAGTAGCTTGTGCTTCTTCTTCTTTTGCCTGCAAAAGATAGGATAATCCTAAATACCAATAATGACTAATTTCTGTGGTTTCTTTTTCTATCAGTTCTTCGTAAAACTGACTAACAATATCGTATTGATTGTTTTCTAAAGCGGTTTTAACTTCATTTTGCCAAGACATGATTTAATTCTCCCTGATTAACTTTCACAATAGATTTGCCACATTTGACGATAGGCATTTTCCACATTTTTAGTAAACTGACGTGCATTCCAAATCGGTGAATTTTTTCTAGATTCGTCTAATTTAGCGATAACTTTGCGTCTCAACTGTTCATCCTTACCTAACTTAATTCCCCAATCGATATACTCCTCATCACTCCAAGCGATACCCTCACTAATTCCCGCATTAACCATTAAAGTATAACTATTTCTCGATGACCATTGTTGACCAACTTTTGTAACCAAAGGTATCCCCATCCACAGCACATCTAAAGTCGTCATTCCTCCCGTAAAAGGATAGGTATCTAAAACCACATCAGCTATTCTTAAATTTGCTCGATAAATTCCTGTGGGATAGAGGGGTAAGATTTTTAATCTCTCATAATTAATTCCTTCTTCCTCGGCAATTTTGAAAAATAATTTTTCCACTGATTTAGCATCACTTAACCCTTGAATACTCAAATAACTATTAGGAACTGCCTTTAAAACTTGTAGCTGAAGTCGAATAGTTTCAGGGTTACGTTTAATCCCCGTTTGTACGGTTAAGTAATTAATTGCATCCTCTGGAATCCCTAAATCATCCCTGCGGAGAGAGGGGGAAGCAACCTCGACACCATCCACACAAATATAGGAATTAGGTAAGCGCCAAATTTTTTCTCGGTAGTATTCCTGTGCATCTGCTGGTAAAACATAATTATCAGCAAGATAGTAATCAATTGCGGGAATTCCTGACGCATCAAAACCTAACCAAGTCACTTGTATTGGTGCGGGTTTTAGTGCCATGACTTGACAAGTTGCTTTATTAGTGATGCTGTCTAAATCTACCAAAATATCAATATTATCTTGACTAATTTTTTCAGCAATTACTTGAGGATCAATCGGTAAGTTATAGCAAGCATTTACCTGATTTTTAAAAAAAATTTCAGTGATAATGTCTTCTTTTTGAGATACTAGGTACAAAGAGACATGAAATTCATTATAGTCATGATACTTCATTAACCATCTAGCGATTAATCCGATAGAATGATTATATAAAGTATGGGCAATATAGCCAATTTTTAGAACTTTATTAGTATTCTTAATAGTCGATTTTTGCTGATAATTACAGTTAGAATTATTGCGAACATATTCCTGAAAAAGTTGACCAATACAATTACTAATATAACGGTTTTTTCTTGGGTTATCTTCTAGGTAAGTTAGAGGGGATAAAATTGTTATGTATGGTTTATCCAATAATCTTGGACATTCTTGATTAGCGATACTTTTTTGCAAGGATTCTGCATATTCTTCAATATCTGCCTTAATATCGACCCAATCACCACTAAATAATTTGACATAAAGAGCAATAAAATCAGCTACAGCTTGAGAAGGCAACCCTTGACAACTTGTTTTTAATTGATTAGCTACTTGGATAGCAGCGGCAAAATCTCGATTATCAAAATAACATTGATAAAGTTCAGCTAACAGATAAATTTGCTCTGGTTCTACTGCTAAACAAGTATTAATAATATCAATAGCCAATGGTTTATTGTTTCTGGCTAGAGAAGGTACTTTAGCTTCTACTACTTTGATGAAAGTTTGTCGCTGACAGTGAGATTGAAATATTGCTTCCAAGTAAGGGACGGTTTCTGGTATCTGAGAATCGAGAAATTTTTCTAAAACTTCTACTAATAAACCTAAATCGAGACTCTGGAAATTATTTGTTTTTAACACATCGACAAATAACCAAGCTTTTAACTGCTCTTTATCGAAATAATTCAAATCAATTGCTAATAAAATAAACCGCAGCAAATTATCAATATTATCGGGACTAATCTCGCGAATATGTCCTCGAATTAACCAACTGGTTTCTAAATTGCCTAACTCTAACTGTCTTCGCGCTTCCCCATCCAAAATATTGACTAAATCTGCTGTCCACAGCATCACCTCCTGTTCATCCCCTTGACTGAGGACGAATAACCATGTGGTTTGTGCTTCTTCTTCCCTAGCTTCTAAAAGATAGGCTAATCCTAAATACCAATAATGACTAATTTCTAGGGGGTCTCTTTCTATCAGTTCTTCGTAAAATTGGCTAACCTGCCAGAAATCCCCTTGGATAATTGCCGGTTCAACTTGGGAATGCCAAGACATAAGTATTTATCGTTAAGTGTCTCTACTAGCATACTCAAATAGAGGCAAAATTTTTCTATATAAGTAAAATTTATCAGTCGCTCAGGGGTTGGGTTTTGGGGTGGTCACTGCGTGCGCGTTGCGGGGGGGTGTTGGGGTTTTAGTTGAAATTCCCCCACTACCCCACTTCCCATTCCCCCACTTCCCACTCTGCACCCAGTTTCAACGCGTCCCAGCTTACCATCAATCTCAGCCAAGAGTCAGTCCCGATGAAAAAGTTTTCACCACCAGAGACGAAAGAGGTTTCCTTCCCTATACCCCACACCCTACACCCTACACCCTCTTTCAAGTCAGTTTTTTGAAAGATTTTCTAAATAAACCAATAAATCGGCCATAGCTTGAGTATCGGGCTTAAATTTGGGCATTGGCGGTGTTTTACCGCTAATTACCTGTTCAATCAGACTAATTCTCGATTTGCGACGGGAAACGTCCTCTAAACTCGGTCCGACGATGCCATCAGCAAACTGACCGTGACAAGCAGCACAGTTAATCTGAAAGATTTCGTAACCACGACTGACATTGCCTTGTCGGGATAACACCTCTTTAATGTAGGGATCCGACATCTTAGCCAGATGAAAGGTGATTAAAAAGGCACTAATCAGGAACAAAACCACGATTATAACCATTAAGAATCGATAAAGTCCGAATTTTGGTTTAAATAACTGACTATTCACGCAAGCTGCCGAAGGAAAGATGAGTTTCTCTTTACATTTTGCAACTTTTTGCCCCAAAATTCCACCGCCGCTGCTAGAGATAGGCAAATGGAGAATAATATAAGACAAAAGTGTATCTTTTTCTAACCCTCTAGCAATGAACCTATTAACCAGACTGGAAGATTGGCCCTATATTATCTTACCTATCATCATCGTCCTCAGTTTCCTGCTGTTGGGATGGCTCGTAGAAAAGCGCGTTGTCAGTCAACTTTTATCGATTGCCAGAGAAAAAAACCTGCGTTTCTCGGAAGGGGTTTTACGTTCCCTTCGCGGATTAAGCATACTTTGGTTCGGACTTTTGGGTTTAAATATTGCCCTCTCCCTTCCCAATCTTCCCCTCTTTCCCTACCTGATTCTCCTGAGCCAAAAATTGCTGCTAGTGGCTTTTTTAGCTTCGGCTACTTGGGCTATTGCTCAATTATCCGTGGAAATATTACGATTTTATACCACGGGAGATGATGGCATTTCTTCCCTAACTTCCCTATTTGAATTTCTCGCCAAAGTTCTGATTTTTAGCTGCGGTTTTTTGCTTATTTTAAGCTCGATTGGCATTTCGATAACTCCGATGCTTACTGCCTTTGGTATTGGGGGTGTTTCCCTCGGTTTAGCTCTCCAAAATACCCTAGCTAATTTAATGTCAGGGATTAATATTATCACTTCTAAAAAAGTTAGACCGGGAGATTATATTGAACTGAGAACGGGAGAAGCTGGTTATGTGCGAGATGTGGATTTAAGATGCACAGTAATCGAAGAAATTACCAATAATCTTTTGGTTATTCCCAATGCTCAGATCATTTCTTCTAGTTTCCGTAACTATAGTTTACCAGATCACTCCCTCCTCATCCCCGTGGAAGTGGGCATTAGTTACGATAGTGACTTAGAAAAAGTCGAAAAAGTTACCCTAGAAGTTATGCAAGAAATCGCCCAGTTATTGCAACCTCACCTCGGTGACTATCAACCTTTGATCCGTTATGGTAAATTCGATTACTATAGTATCCTGCTGACGGTTTATCTCAAGGTGGTAGAAGAAGAATTTTTTCAACACCTCACCATTAAACACGAATTTATTAAACTCCTACACCGACGCTATCAGCAAGAAGGAATTAAACTTCCCTATCCGATTTTTTTTCCCTATCCCCCCACTAATCCCCCTAGTTAACCTCAATTCCCTATGGCAACCAACAATTTAAAGCGCGGGCAGCTCACAACTGATAATTCTCCTCAAAAAACTTACGAGTCATCGGTTGGGCAACTTCAAGACCGTGGCCTTCTCCTAATAATTCTAGGGGTTTTCCTTCCACTTGAATCCAGACTTTGGCATTGGGATCCTCGGCAGTAGTAGTATAGATGATTTGTGCCAAACGACCGATTAACATATCAGGACCATCATCATTGCCAAACTCGCGCGAGAGATTAATCTTAATTCCCGTTTTATCTACTTTTAAATCAAGTAATTTAGTCCCGGGGGGAATAGTAGTCATATCCTGAGGATTACTTGGACCGGCTAATAGAGTTTGTAATACTGCTGTTAACTCTCCCTCGCGGCCATCGGCTTTTTGAACGGTAATTTCTTGGCTGACTAATTGATTCCCCGTATCAGTCACTTTTAACCAATAAACCTGTCGAGTTTCCCTAACAGGAATAGCTGCAGGAGTCGCTGTCGGACTTGTCTTCACTGGACCCGGAGAAACTGGTTCAACAATTGGCGATTGACTTATCGGCACCTGACTGGGAGATTCAATCGGGTTTTCGCTGGTTTTCTGGGAGGAAGATAGGTGATGGACGGCAAACCAGGCAGTGGCCCCACCAGCAGTAAATAAAGCGAGGCCGATACCAATTATCCAAGGCAAAGAGATTTTATCACTAGAGCGAGAACTAGGCATAATTCAGTTATCAGTTATCAGTTATCAGTTATCAGTCGAACGCTTTTATTCTCCCCCCGCAACGCGCACGAAGTGGTCTCCCCACTTCCTCACTTCCCCACTTCATAATTCATAATTCATAATTCATAATTCCCACTTCCGATCTCCTGTTTTCTGACCGTTAAATTTAATTGGGGTTCCCCGATCGAGGCTTGATGCTGCCAAAGGCGGCTATACTCAGCTTATCATCGTCGATCTGCAATTGTAGAAGGCGGGCGATAATCCCTTGTTTCTCGAAGTTTTTTAAATCTAACTGGGTGGATATACCCTCGGCAAACCCCTTGAGAAGGCGCGAGGAGAGGCGACGACCATTAAGAGTGGCTGTGGGGTCAATAAGCTCGATTTTTCGCCCCTGCACTAGCTTAAATCCCACTTCTAGGCTAAGGTCGAGGCTGGCTGCTGGTTCGTCCGGCTTTTGGGTCTCCAGCTGCAGCCTCAGAGCGACGCGATTATTATTAAGAAAGTTAAAATTTGCTTGACTAAGTTGATATTTTGTGCTAGAAGATTCTTCCCTAGAAGGAATTAGATTATTAATCAGGGTCTGAATTTGTTCTTTGACCGCTGCCGATTGTAAAGCTTGATTAACATTAGTTTCCGTGAGGACAAGATGCAACGCCCCCGCAGCCGGTCGGCGCAGAGCGGCGGCTAAATTGCCGTTTTTTTGCTGTAATCGCCGCAAATCGAGGCTAATTGGCTCAGTTTCTAGCTCGATCTTCTCAATGCGAACATCAGCAAGGGGATAAATTCCCCGTGCAGAAATGCGAACTCGATCGATTTTGCCTTGCAGAGCCTGATAATTGGGAGTATTATCGACCCTGACGGCTAATTGTTCCACTTTTTGGACTTGAGAGCGAAGGGTATGGGCTAAAACCGTATCAATAATTGCCCCTGCGGGAGTTAACAGGGTCAAAACACTAGCGAGAGTGATTGTTAGCCATTCCATCGCCCAATTACACCCATTCAGCTAAATTTTGCCAAGCATTAGTCAAAAGCTGACTTAACCAACGTCGTTGCACTTGATCTAAAATCGGGTCTTCTGCGAGAATTTCTTCAGTAAGATCATCGAGAGATTGGCCTTGAGCGCGGGCCATTCTAATGATTCCCGCAATCACGGCAGCGATCATCTCCTCATCCACGGGACGCTGTCGGAGGGCGGCAATTTCTTCGGGGGTAGTCGGGATAGGATAATTCATAATCAGATGGTCCTGGCTGTGTATTAATCTAGGTATGTAAAGTTTTTTCAACTTTTTTCAGAAAACTTTTTGTGTAGTCTAGCGTAATCAGACGATTTTTGGGTGTAATAGCTAAATCAAGATGAGAGAAATCCTTTACAGAGAAATTCCGACTCCCGACTCGATCGCCGTTTGTCAGTGGTTACAATCCGATTGGCAACCCGGAAGCGGTGTCAAGACAAATACACCTAACGGGGTGAGATTGCGCTTATCGGAGGCGATCGAATTGTCGATCTTTGTCTGGACGCTGCAACGGACTACTTATTTAAAAGTTTTCCGCTGGGGTGAGCGATCGCATTACCTGGAAACATCCCTAACTCGGCAGCTCGATCGAGCTTTACAAAAGCGTTTTCCGCCGCAGTGTAACACGATACCAAACATCGATCGAAAAAATCACTCAATTTTTACAGCTTTAGAAGCGGACTATCCCCTAACGGTTCACTACTTCCGCAAAATGCCGCAAGGGGAGGCAGATTTAGAACGGTTGTACTGGTGGGAAAAACGTTGGCGCGACAGTGCCAAAAATCCCCAACAACCGCAGCCGGTAATTTTCTCTAGCAGTGAGGAAAATGATCATCCCATCGCCTACGACTTAATTTATATTGGTGGTGCCTTGGGGGCAATTCACGCCGCACAGATGGCCAAATTAGGTTATCGAGTCCTCTTAGTAGAAAGACTGCCTTTCGGACGGATGAATCGGGAATGGAATATCTCTCGATCGGAGTTTCAAAGTTTAATTAATTTAGGCCTATTTACTGCCGAAGAATTCGAGGAATTAATCTTCCAAGAATACCTCGATGGCTTTAATAAGTTTTTTGATGGCAATAATCCCCCCCATCTGAAGGCGGAGATTCTCCATACTCCCACGGTTTTAAATATCGCCATTAATTCCGATCAATTGCTGCAATCCTGCGGTAAAAAAATACAGGAATATGGCGGTAAAATTCTCGATCAAACCGAATTTCTTAAGTCTGATATTACTGCTAATAGTGTTACTGTCACCCTTAATCATGGTGGAGAAATTCAACAGATAAAAGGTCGTTTATTGATTGATGCCATGGGGTCTGCCTCCCCGATTGCTTGGCAATTAAACGGAGTGCGTGCCTTTGATAGTGTCTGTCCGACGGTGGGGGCAGTAGTAGAAGGATTCGATCCAGTGGTGTGGGATTCTCACTATGGCGATGTCTTAAATTCCCATGGCGATATTTCTAAAGGCAGACAACTAATTTGGGAATTATTTCCGGGGGAAGGAAAAGAATTAACCTTCTATCTATTTCACTATCATCAAGTCCATCCCGATAACCCCGGTTCTCTGTTGGAAATGTACGAAGATTTCTTTACTATTCTGCCCGAATATCGACAGTGTGACCCAGAAAAATTAACCTGGAAAAAACCAACCTTTGGTTATATACCGGGGCATTTTAGTACAGGAAAAAAAGATCGAATTGTCTCCTTTGATCGCATTTTAGCCATCGGTGATGCCGCCTCCCTGCAATCACCCTTAATCTTTACTGGATTCGGTTCTTTGGTGCGTAATTTAGAGCGCTTAACCCATCTTTTGGATATGGCATTGAAACACGATTTACTAACAGCTAAAGACCTAGAAAATGTGCGGGCCTATCAAAGCAATGTGGCGGTAACTTGGTTATTTTCTAAAGGAATGATGGTTCCCACAGGAAAAACCTTACCACCCCAAAGAATCAACGCCATGTTAAACACATTTTTCGGTTTATTGGCCGACGAACCGCCGGAGGTTTCTGAAACCTTTATTAAGGATAAAACCGATTGGTTGACCTTTAGCCGTTTAGCAATTAAAGCGGCCAGAAAAAACCCCGCTTTACTGTTATGGATAGCAGAAATGGCTGGCAGTCAGGATTTAATTCGGTGGTTAGGTTCCTATCTCGATTTTAGCCTTGATGGAGTCAAAAATCTGTTTTTTGGTTCCTGGTTTCCCCAATGGTTAAAAAACTCCCAAAGCTGGCTAGAAAAAGACAATCCCCGCCTCTGGTTAAAGTTATTGAGTTTTAATTATAGCTTAAGAAATTAGAGGATATTTATCAATTGACGCTCCCATCACCCTAAGCGCGTTAGAAGTCAAAGTAGATGAATTGTTTAAGAAGTTAACACCCCCAGAGGGTTGCTTCTCTGACAGGATTTCCCTTGATCCTTACTGAATACAATTTAATTTGGTATGACTAAGACCTGGGCGAATAAACTTCTCGGTTCCGATGCAAGCAAAATAAACTAGAAAAAACCGGGTTAAACTGGCGAAAAATTATTCCTACCGCCAGGGTCGCCGGGGGCGAGATTTTCGAGACATTTTCGATGACAGGAGAAAAGATGAGGATGCCTACTCGATTAAATTTTTCTAGGGAGCAGTTTTCCCTACCCGGGTTAAAGCGTCTGCGATCCTATCGCTCGGCCTGGTTGCGGGGAGATATCATCGCGGGGATCACCGTGGCGGCCTATCTCGTTCCCCAATGTCTGGCCTACGCGGAACTGGCCGGAGTACAACCGATCGCCGGATTATGGGCGATCCTACCGCCCATGCTTATCTATGCGCTGCTCGGTTCCTCACCACAACTCTCCGTCGGGCCGGAATCGACAACGGCAGTAATGACCGCCGCCGCTATCATGCCCCTCGTCGCGGGGGATAGTAGCAACTACGCCAGTCTGTGCAGTCTATTGGCCTTACTCGTGGGGAGCGTCTGCTGCCTCGCCGCTTTCGCCCAGTTGGGGTTTCTCGCCGATCTCCTCTCCAAACCGATCCTCGTCGGCTACATGGCCGGGGTAGCGGTGATCATGATCGTCGGTCAGTTGGGAAAAATTAGCGGGATGTCACTAAAAGCGGAATCGCTTTTCGGACAGATCGGGGAATTTTCCCGACATTTATCCGAGATTCACCCACCAACTCTGATTCTTGCCGCCGGTGTTTTAATTTTCCTGCTAGTGGTACAACGTCGCTTTCCCAATGCCCCCGGCCCTTTACTCGCGGTTCTACTGGCGACATCGGCAGTATATTTGTTCGATCTGAACGAGCGCGGCATCGCCGTGATCGGGGAAATTCCCGCCGGTTTACCGAGTTTGAAAGTACCGAGAGGTTTTTCTTCCCAGCAGCTCGTCTATTTACTCTCCTCGGCCATCGGTATCGCCCTCGTTGGCTATTCCGATAACGTCTTGACCGCCCGCGCCTTCGGGGCGAAAAACAACTATCGCATCGATGGCAATCAGGAATTACTCGCCCTGGGAGCGGTGAATATCGGTAACGGCATCATGCAAGGCTTTCCCGTCAGCAGTAGCGGCAGTCGCACGGCGATCGGCGATTCTCTGGGCAGTCGATCGCAACTGTTTTCCCTCGTGGCTTTTCTGATCGTGATTTTGGTACTCTTGTTCTTGCGACCGCTGCTATCCCTGTTTCCGAAAGCAGCCCTAGGAGCGATCGTGATTTATGCCGCACTCCGTCTGATCGAGATATCGGAGTTCAACCGTCTGCGTTGTTTCAAAACCAGTGAGTTCCGATTGGCGCTCGTCACCATGTTCGGTGTCCTGGCCACCGATATCCTCGTCGGGGTGGGCGTTGCCGTGGGGTTATCGGTGGTCGATCTGTTCGCACGGCTGATGCGACCACACGATGCGGTTTTGGGGGAAGTGCCGAATCTGGCGGGCCTGCACGACATCGAGGATTGGCAGGGCGCGACGACGATCCCCGGATTGGTTCTCTACCGTTACGACGCGCCCCTCTGTTTCGCCAACGCCGAGAATTTTCGGAAACGGGTAATAGCGGCGATCGAAGCGGAGAAAGTCCCCGTCGAGTGGTTCGTTCTCAATGCCGAAGCAATTCTAGATATCGATATTACGGCGGTCGATATGTTGAAAGAATTACATCGAGAATTAATCGGCCGTGGTATTACTTTTGCCATGGCGCGGGTGAAGCAAGATTTATATCAGCAATTAAAAAAAGGAGACCTATCCGAGACGATCTCGACCGAACGTATTTATCCAACCCTAGAGGAAGCGATCGAGGCGTTTCATCGGAAATTTTGGGTCTGAAACCCCGCCGTTCTAGGTTGGCTTTACGTTAGAATTAAAAGGCCAGTCTCGAAAACCAAGTGGACGGCGCAGCACCTTGAAAACTCGGCTTAGGGGGTTCCGACCAGAAAAGCTTGGC
>NZ_JADBTB010000075.1:0-5263 GCF_020246405.1 Microcystis sp. M083S1 | reverse complement strand
AGTTGTTGATGCAGTTGACGAATCGAAGTCATGTTCAGTTACCGGTTACAACCACCGTCAGGAGCAAGCAACAACCCCGGACAGCAAAGACTATTTTAGCGTCAGTTTGGCTGTCGGTCAGCTAATCCCCTAAAATTAAAGTAAAGCCTGGGAGGAAAACTAGAGTTATGACTTTTAATATCCGACAATTAGATAATTTAGACTACGATTTAACCGAGGCACCCTGGTCAGTAGAAGAAGTGAGAAATAGAAGATTAAAATTAATTCTAAATCTGGCCGATGGGTAAGAAATAATGGTGATTATAGACGAAACGGGAGACAAAAAGATATGGTGGGAGCTTATTGGCACTTGGGAGAACTGAAAAAACAGTTTTATCAAGGACGGGAATTATTGCCGAGAAATAGCGGTAAAAAGGGATAAAGCTCCAGAAAAAGAGCGGAAGTTAGGGAACCGGTTCCTCCCTATCGACTTTGGGGGTTTGGTTTTGGGGAGATTGCTGAAGTTCTTGCCAGCGAGTTTCTGCCAGTTGTTTTTGTGTTTGCACTTCTCGGTCATTGGAACGATAACGAAGTGATTCTTGATAAGCTTGAATCGCTCGCTCGTATTGACCGAGTTTAAACCAACTATTGCCTAAACTTTTCCATGTTTCGGGGTTATCTTTTTGTCTTTGAATCGCCTGTTGATAGGCATTTATGGCTTGAGAATTGTCGCCTAAACGATAGCAAGCGTTACCGATACCGATAAAAACTTCGGCTTTTTGGGAAGAAATGCGGCGAGCTTTTTCGTAGGATGTGATCGCTTCTTGAAATCTTTCCAGTTGATGAAGTAATGCCCCTTGATTTAACCAGGCTTGATAATAATTAGAATTGGCTTTAGTTGCTTGATTAAATGCCTCCAAAGCTTCTGAGTTGCGGCCTAATTTTTGCAGAATAATCCCTTGACTATAGTGAGCTTGGGAAAATTGGGGATTAAATTGTCCGGCTTTGCTATAACTTTCTAAAGCATCATTAATTTTATTTAATTGATACAAACTATTACCTTTTTGATACCAAATTAAGGCATTATCCGATTCGATCGCTAGAGCCTGATCGTAGGCTTTAACTGCCCCTTCATAATCCTCAAGATTTTGTAATGACCAGCCTTTTTTATACCATATTTTGGCATCATTTTTTTGAAAAGTTAACAATTTTTCAAGAGCTTTTTGGGCGGCGGAATATTGTTGCAGTTCCAGATAAATATCGGCTTTACCTTGCCAAGCTTGACTAGCAGCAGGATTAAGAGATAAGACCCGCTCAAAACTTTCTAAAGCCTCCTGATTTTTGCCTAATTTATCTAAAGCTTTCCCGCGACCGAGCCAAGCTTGCCAAGCGGAATCCGGGTTAATTTGAATAGCTTTTTCGTAGGTATTTAAAGCTTCCGAGTATCTTTTTAAAGCTAATAAAGCATCGGCTTGTCCTTGCAATGCCTCAAGATAATCGGGATTAATTTTTAAGGCTTTACCATAGGAATTAAGGGCATCAGTATAGCGTTTAAGTTGATAAAAAGTCTGACCTTGTTGATAGTAACTAAGAGAATTACGAGAATTTTGCCAATAATCAAAACCCAGATAAGCACCAGCTATTAAACCAATTGTCCCAGAGACAAACAAGATTTTTGTTAGCCAAGATTTCCCTTGACGAGCAACTCGACCTTGGGGTTTCACCGCCTGGGTAGTTTTCGGATCGAGATGATGAATTTTTCCTAATTTTCTCAGAGCGATTAATGCTTCACTGGCGCTGGTATAACGCTGACGAAAATCATAGCGGATCATGCGCTCGATAACATCACTAAACTCGGCGCTAGTCATGGCCAAATGTTGCCAGAGAATTTCCCCCGTGCGAGCATCCAATGGAATATCTTCGGGAGCTTTACCGGTCAAAGCTTGTAATCCAATAATACCAGTGGCATAGATATCGCTACTAAAACGGGGATAACCTTGGGCCTGTTCACTGGGGAAATAACCGGGGGTACCGATAGCGACTGTAGAAACGGTTTTACCTTCTTTAACTACTTGACTGCTAATTTGTTTGACAGCACCAAAATCAATTAAAACCAATTGATCATCTTGGCTGCGACGAATAAGATTGAAGGGATTAACATCGCGATGGATCACCTGTTTGTGATGGACAAATTCGAGAATTGAGAGAATTTCTGTTAATAAAGCCACTACTTTCTCTTCATTTTGCCTATAGACACCGGCAGTAATTTCTGTGGCTAAATCTTCCCCTTCAATGTATTCTTGCACGAGGAAAAATTGCCCATTTTCCTCAAAATAAGCAAATAAACGGGGAATATGGCGATGATTGCCCAATTCTTGCAGGATTTTCGCCTCGGTTTCAAACAGTCGTCTAGCGATGGCTACAGTTTCGGCATTCCGGCACTGGGGTTGAAATTGTTTGATCACACAGCGATTTTGATTGGGTAACTGGCGATCGCAGGCCAAGAAAGTCTGTCCGAATCCCCCTTTTCCCAATTGACGGATAATTTGGTAGCGATGACTAAGGATTTTTCCGGCAGCGAGTTCCATAGACGATGGCAATCCAGGGTTTTTTACTATTCTAGGCTTTTCGGCTTTCTTTTGCGGTCGCTGGACAAAATGCGGCAACTCTCCCATTCTACTTTTTTCCCTCTCTATAGGGAAAAAATTCCCTGTGGAGGGGACTGACATGACAGACAGAAAAAAATAATCTAGAAACAGAGAAGGTTCACTGTTGTTTTTTGAGAGGATAACCGCTATGTCTATCAATCCCGTTACTAGAGCCGGCACAGCTTTACTGATTACCCTGCTCATGGGGTCGATGTCCGGTACTTTTCCCGTCCTCGCTCAAAGTAATATTAATCGGCCACGTCTGATCGCTCAACAAATCTCGATTCCGGCCGGAACAGTTATCCCTTTGAATTACGAGAAAGCCGATAAAATTTTAGTTTCTAAAAGTGATGTTATTCCTCTGACTTTAACCGTAGCCAGAGATATTCGTGACCGGAATGGGAGTGTGGTGATTGCAGCGGGAAGTGAAGTTAAGGGTACTTTAGAAGCAGCAGGCCGAGGTGTGCGGTTTATTGCCGATGAAATTGGCCTAGATGGGGGCAATCGCATTATCCCCCTCAATGCCACTTCGCGATTAATTACTACCACTGAAACCCTGCGTAAAGGGGCAAAAACTCAAGATATCTTAGCGGGAACCGTCGCCGGTGCGGGGGCAGCCACAGCGATCGCTGCTGTTACTGGCGATCGCAAGATCGAAGTTCTCGATGTCTTAGCGGGGGCAGCCGTGGGAACCCTTGCGGGATGGGGTTTACCGACGGCGGGAATTGTTGGTGGTAGTTCCGTGCAGTTATACTCTGTTAACCCCGATCGAGATTTAAATATTACCCTGCAATCGCCCCTAGTGATCAGAGATTAGTTAGGGTCTGCTGAAAAAGTTTTTCGTGGTGTGGGGTGTGGGGTGTGGGGTGTGGGGTGTGGGGTTTTAGCGATTTTGAGGTAGTCAGTTACCTAATTTTCAGGGAAAAAGTCCAGGAATTTTACCCCCGATCACTCCAATGGTAGGCACTTTTTGAGGTCAAAAAAGTCTAAAAGCCTTATCCAACAAGGTTTTTAGATTTATTCAGCCAGCCCTAGTAAACGGCAAACCATGACCAAATCCGTCTGCTGGCGGATTTGGTGTCAACCATCGATTTAATCGGAGCGATCGATTTGTTAGATTTTTAATAGTCGGTCTGTCAACCGATAGACAGAAACAGTTAAAACATCAGAATCAGAGATCAAAGTATGAAACTTCCTACAGGGTTACGGCGAACTATTACCCACGCTTTGGCAACTTTTCTGGGAGTTATGCTCGGTTTTAGCAGTTTAGCGGCGGTAAATGCTCAAAATCTGCCCACTGCTGCCGCCGATCTGGCCAGAATCCCCCCGGAGATGACGGCGGAAAGTTTTGTCGCTAAGGCAGTGGCCCGCACGGGTGCGGCAGTGGTGCGAATTGACACCGAAGCGATCATTACTCGTTCCAATAGCCCCTTTTTTGATGATCCTTTTTTTCAGGAGTTTTTTGGGGAACAGTTTCGTGTTCCCACCCAGCAGCGAGTGGCGGGCCAGGGATCGGGTTTTATTATCGATGGCAGTGGTTTAATCTTAACTAATGCCCATGTGGTCGATAATGCCGATAAGGTAACGGTAACTTTAAAAGATGGTCGTAGCTTCAAAGGAGAAGTACGCGGTACTGATGAGATCACTGATTTAGCCGTGGTGAAAATTAATCCCCAAGGGGAAAAATTACCTGTAGCCGTCCTCGGCAATTCCTCATCCATACAAGTGGGGGACTGGGCGATCGCAGTAGGCAATCCCGTCGGTCTAGATAATACGGTAACTTTAGGAATTATTAGCACGATCGGGCGCTCGGCGGCTAAGGCGGGTATTCCCGATAAACGCATTGATTTTATCCAAACCGATGCCGCTATTAACCCGGGCAATTCCGGCGGTCCTTTACTCAACGCCCAAGGGGAAGTCATCGGCATCAATACGGCGATTCGTGCTGATGCCATGGGGATCGGTTTTGCCATTCCCATCGACCGGGCCAAGCAGTTACAAGCGACCCTAGAATCAGGTCAAAAGGTGGCCCATCCCTATATCGGTGTGCAGATGGTTAATCTAACTCCCGATTTAGCCCGGGCTAATAATCAAAACCCCAATTCTTCGATGATCGTGCCGGAAGTGTCGGGAATTTTGGTGGTGAAAGTCTTACCCAATACCCCCGCCGAAAAAGCCGGGATCCGTCGCGGGGATGTGATTGTCAAAGCTAATAATCAACCGGTTAGCGATGGCACTGAGTTACAGGAAATGGTGGAAAAAACCGGCATCGGTCAGTCTTTACCCCTAAGAATCAGAAGGGGTGAAAGGGCGATCGATCTCACCGTAATCACCGCCCAAATGTCAAATCAGTAATCGGCGGTCTGGAGTCGGTCGTCAGGAATGAGGAGATAGGGTGATAGGGTTTTGGGGTAATAGGGTGATGAGACCGCTTCCCCACTTACCCACTTCCCCGCTTGCCACTGTTCACTGATAACTGAATTAACACCCACTTACTTAGGGTTTGCTGAATAAATCTAAAAACCTTGTTGGATAAGGCTTTTAGACTTTTTTTCCCTGAAAAAGTGCCTACCATTGGAGTGATTGGGGGGAAAATTTAGGGATTTTTTCCCTGAAAATTAGGTAATTGACCACCT
>NZ_JADBTB010000074.1:0-30178 GCF_020246405.1 Microcystis sp. M083S1 | reverse complement strand
ATCTCAACGGTACTGTTGGGCAAACAGAAACCGACCCAAACGCCTTGGGAGAGTCCGGCCTCTGGATTCTTAATGGAGACATTGAGAATCTAAGCTGTCTCGTTGAACAAGGAATTTCTAACAGCAATGTGGAAAGAATCCCCCGTCACAGCGTAGCTTGACGGTGGGAGTATGTCAAAGGAATCCTAGGGGTGAGTTTTTTCCCCACTGACACCATTTTTATTTGTTTATAGCGGTTTTCACAGAAGTGAGTCCCGATTGAAACGCTGAAACGCCTATCTATCAAGGGATTTACTATACCTTATTAGACTGAAAACCGCTATATATCCATTGGCACAGTAGCAATTCTCATTTTAAGGTTTCATGACATTAAAACCCTTGCACCTAGAGGGGTTAATAATTCTTAACGAATCTCTAGATCGCTGAAACAACGCAAAATCGTTTCAAAATGAGAATATCCATTGGCACAGTGGGGAAAAATTCCGCCTCAATCAAATTTGAGGTTACGGCCAAGAGGAAAATGGGTAAGATCGGTATTGACAAATAGACCGAAATGCGTATAACGATAACATCAATGAAGATAATAATTAGTATTTACTTTTGTCTATGGTTAAATACTATTATTCAGTTAATAATCCTAAGTACCTAAGCAAAATTAATTACACATATCTAACCACCTCTTGCCTCTTCCCTATCTTCACTAGGAAATCAATTTTGCACGACTACTTAGCTGTCCCCCGTCCCCCGTCTCCTGTCTCGACTAGGAAATCAATTTTGCACGACTACTTAATGAGTCTCCAAATGTATCCTTTTTTGGACGAAAATGCCTAAGTCCCAATGATTCTCCAAATGTATCCTTTTTTGGACGAAAATGCCTAAGTCCCAATAGGCTAAAAAATTAATTAAACCAGAGCTTGGTTCTATTCTATGAAAATCCAAGCAGCTCAAAGATATATTCTTCTTAAAATTATCTTGGCTCTTCTCGACTTTGTGTAATAATTTTTGCCGATCAAATTCTGAAATGTTTACTGGGAAAGACTTTTAGGGCTATTTTGGTGAATAAATCAACTATCAGTATAGGCCTCGTTTCCACACAGAAACCAGAAAAGCCAAATCCTTGCATAATCGAGATTTGTATGATATTATAAAGAAATAATTAAAGCAGAAAATTCTGGGTGATTTGGGTAGATTTGAGTATATTTTAGGGGAGGCTAAGTATATTTGCCATCTCTGCTTTTAGTAAGTATCAATAAAATCAACCGGAAAAAGGGGATTGCCGAATGAAGAATAAGAAAGCGGAATTCAGAGAAGGAGTAAAAGAGTGAAGTCAATGTTAATGAGCGGCTCGAATAATCGAAAAGCCAAAATTATCAAATCATCACTTACTTCGGCAAAACTGGTCAAAAAATATGGATAAAGTGCGGGTTATCGTTGTAGAAGATCACGATTTAACGCGCATGGGCCTAGTCGTGGCTCTCCAGCATCGGGAAGGTATTCAAGTGGTGGGAGAAGCCATCAGTGGATTACAGGGACTGAAACTGCTAGAGGAGACTAAACCCGATGTGGCGATCATCGATATAGGTTTACCCATGATCGATGGGATCGAGTTAGTGCGACGCTTCAAACAAAATCGGGGCGAAGACCCCCTGGCCACGAAAATCCTCATGCTAACCATGCACAAAATCCAAGAACAGGTTTTAGCGGCTTTTGCTGCTGGGGCCGATTCCTACTGTATGAAGGATATTAGTATTGATAAGTTAATCGAGGCGATTTATTCCACCCACGAAGGCAATCATTGGCTTGACCCAGCGATCGCCAATATTATCCTGAAACAAGTGCGCCAAACAGTTCCCGTGGGTGGGGCTGCTAGGTCGAAAACAGTGGCAATTCACGGCCTTGACCCAGAATATCGTCAATTATTGGAAAATGCGCCCCTAACGGGACGAGAGCTAGAAATTCTCGATCTGATTGTCGCCGGTTGTAGTAATGCCGAGATTGCCGAGCGACTCTATATCACCATCGGCACGGTGAAAACCCATGTCCGCAATATCCTAAATAAACTCTCTGTGGATGATCGCACTCAAGCGGCAGTGCTGGCCCTGCGATCGGGATTAGTGGATTAAAAAAAACCGGCATCCTAACCATATAGGATGCCAGTTCGGTGAAAACTAGAAATTAGACTGACGCTGCCACTTTTGCTTCGGCTGCCATTAGTTTTTCGTAGGTTTCACGCATTTTGAGACCGACCAATACTTGGAATAAACCCGTACCATTGGTGGAACCGGGATAATCCTTGTGTTTGAGCAGTAATTCGGTCATTTCACCGTAGTATTTAGTGCCAGTTTTGCTCAAATGGCTTTCGATGTAGATCATTTCTTCTAGGTTATCGAATTGACCATCTAGTTCCAGAATCGACACTTCATTGCCCAAGAAGCCATCTGGACCATAGTAGAGTTTAATACCGGGATAAGTGCAGGTCAATTTACGACCACAGGGCCGCCAATCGATGGTGGAACCTTCATCAAACAGATAAGCGGGTTCAAAGTTTTCTACCCCTTCTTTCTGGATTAAACGGACTCGCAGTAATTTACTTTCGTGATCTTCAAGTAATTTGGTGGGCAGCACTTGAATCACCACGTCAGCGTACTGTCTTTGGGGATCGATATAGGCACTGAAATCGGGTTTTCTAGAATTAATGGCCGCCATCACATCATCATAGGTGTGACCGCGCTCGGCCATATCCCGTTGAATTTTCCAGTTAACTTTGACTTCATCGCTAATATCGAGATAAACGCTGAAATCTAATAGGGACCGGACTCGTTCATCATATAAGGGGTGTAGTCCCTCGATCACGATTACCTTATTCGGTTCGATGATTTCGGGGGGATCGATCATCCCCGTTTCATGATTATAAATAGGTTTATTAATGGCTTGACCTCCCTTGAGAGCTTTAATCTGCTCGTACATCAGGTCAAAGTTATTCGCTTTCGGATTGAGTGCGGTGACACCCACCTCTTTTCTCTGTTTGCGATCGAGGCAATGGTAGTCATCTAAACAGATCACTGTCATAAACTCGGCCCCGAATAAATCGGTCAAACGACGTAAAAAAGTAGATTTCCCACAACCGGAGTCCCCAGCTACACCGATTAGAACCACGCGCTCTGGCTTATTGGCCATAGTTTCCCTCTAAATACACAACTAATTGTTAACCCTATAGTATGTAATTAAACCAGACTCTGGATCCAGCAGTACCCCGCCGCCACAAATTTCTGCTGCTGACAGGTTTGGCAAGAGCCTCACGCTAGAATGAGTAGGTATTTGATACTAGATAATCTGTTCAGATCATACCGGAATCAGTGACCAAAATCAGTTATCAGTGGGAATTATGAATTATGAATTGGGGAGTGGGGAGAATACACAAAAGCTGTCTCCTCTCCCCTGTCTCCTGACTCCTAATCCCCAACTGAGAGGGTGCGGTGGGTGTGGAGAAATGTAGTCATTTCCTCCACTGCTAGGGGGCAACTGATGCGATTGCCTTGCATTCTCTCACAACCTAATTCTTGCAGGATTTCTAATTGTTGTTGGGTTTCTACTCCCTTGGCGATTGCTATTAAGTTAAAACTTTTCGCTATCGCCAGCAATGACGAGATAAAACGGGTATCTTGGGGAGCATTAGTCAGTTTTTTCGTTAAGGATTGCTCTATTTTCAGTTTTTTCACGGGAAATTGACCGAGATAGGCGATTGAAGCGTAGCCGCTGCCAAAATCATCGAGGGTAATACTAATACCCAATTTCTGCAAATCCCCAAGAATTCGACCAGTTTCGCGGCTATTTTCCAGTAAACTTGTCTCGGTTATTTCCATCTCCAGAAAGAAAGGCCCGATTTTGGTTTCAGTCAAGACTTCTTTTAGGGTGGTGAACAACTGGGGATCGCGCAATTGGTGTGGGGAGAGATTGATCGAGATGGGAGTGTATAATAACCCTCGCTGCTGCCATATTTGTGCCTGTTGACAGGCATTTTTTAGCACCCAACGATTAAGCTCAAGGATTAACTCGCTTTCTTCGACTAAGGGTAAAAAACGATTAGGCGCGATTAATCCGAATTGAGGGTGTAACCAGCGCAATAATACCTCTAATCCTTCCACTTGCCCCTGAGTAATATTAACTTGCGGTTGATAGTAAAGAGCTAATTCATTATTTCTCATTGCCTGATAGAGAAAATATTCAACTTTAGAACTACGATTATTTTTGGGGTGAACATTAACTGACTCTATCTGGGAGTTATTATTTATATTATTCTTGACTGCTACTAAATTTTCCTCCAGTTTCTGTAATATGACTTTCCTGTCTGTGCCGTCGGTGGGATAGATAACTGAACCTAAACTTAATCGCACGACTAGGGAGTGATTTTCGATTTCGTAATTACTTTCTAGGGTTTTAATAATTCTTTGACTAACTTTTTCTAAATCATTAGCAGCATTAATTTGTGGCAGCAAGATAATAAATTCATACCCTCTCCAATGGGCGACCATATCCTCTAATCGCAAACTTTTTCTTAAACGTTCAATTAAGATTTTTAATAGTTTATCTCCCAGTCGATAACCTAGTTTATTGTTGACATTTCTTAGCCGCCCTACGTCCACTAATAACAGTCCGATCAGTTTATTATTTTTCTGGGCATTATTAATAGCACTTGAGAGATATTCATTAAAGAGAGAACGGTTAGGTAAATCCGTGAGAACAACCGAAGAATATTCCTCTTGAATCTTGCTATCAAAACTAATGATTTTGGATGGGGATTGATGGAGAATTAAGGTACTTTTTGCATGGAGGTCATTCGGGCTAGAATGGGTTTCATTTTCCGTCATTTTCCCTTGTGAATATCCTAGACTTTTAAATGGTTCTTGCTCTATTTTTTCTTGACTGGCTATTAAATGAAAACTGGCATTTATATCACAGCCAAAGTTAATTAAATCACCATCTTTTAATTCATGAACTAAGCATTTAGACCCATTGACATAAATGCCATTATGACTTTTATTTCCCTCTAAATCACCATCAAGAATCCAATAGGAAAATTTTTGGCGATCAATACTCTTTTTAATTAAAGTCGCATGATAGCGAGACGCGTGTTTGGAGCGAAGAACAATTTGATTATCGGACTTACGTCCGAGAGAATATTTCATTTCTTCTAGGGGAATTGTTCTTCTACCTTGAGGATCTTCCACAATGAGGAGATAACGGGAATTAGATGAACTATTAATCATTTTTTCGGCACCTCGACAAAACTAAAAATATAAGTTAATATTATCCCTCAAAAGTCATGGCTTATTCGTCTTGAAGTTAATTTATCTTCTGAATAAAGTGTTAGGTGTGATTCGGAACTGTTACTTAACAGTAATTGTGTCACATCTTCTGGTTTCAAGGCCTGGGTAAACCAAAATCCTTGTACTTCTTCAAATTCTGCCCTAGGCTGATCATAGTCGTTGACATGGCTCAATGCTTGGTTTTTGATGGTAAATATTGGATAAGAGTTCGATCGATCTTCAAACTCTTGGGGGGGGGACTTATAATTATAACGGCTCTCTTGGGTTTGGTGGGTAAAATATATTCTAAGACACAGTCCTGCTAGTGAGCGACTGGAACGAACCACAAAGACACAAAGGACACAAAGATTGATCGCTTCTATATTAAGTTAAACCTATCACACAAAGAATAAGAGAGCCATATAACTTAAGTAGGAATAGCCGGTGCCAAAATTATCTCCAGCTAACTGTAACCCTAATTCCTTCGCTTAAAGCTGACCCCGCTCCCATGCAGTCTTAACGAGTAATTTAGATAGTCAACAGTTTACCGACAATCAGCAATTAAGTACCTAAGCAAAATTAATTACACATCTAAGCCGTCAGTTGAACGCTTTTTGCTGTGATCAGTAAACAGTGAACTAAAAACTCAAATCTGATCCCTGATAGCTGTCTCGGAGTCTCGGAGTCTCGGAGTCTCGACTAGGAAATTAATTTTGCACGACTACTTATCAGTGATCCTTAAACTGGTACAAATGTATGCCCAAGTGTCAGCATCCCACTTGTCAAGCTAATGCTTTCCAGCGTTTGGAAGAGGTACTTCCTGCACGGACATCTGAAACTGCGCGACCTGTACTCACAGTCCTGTCCTCACCAACGGGGTTTGGGGGGTAGAATCCCCCAAGAGTCAAAGATTGAGTGATAAGTAGCTGGTTATAATTAAATTAAAAATGGATTTTAGGTTCGATCCCCCCTGCCCCCCTTGATAAGGGGGGTGCCGATCCCCCCTGCCCCCCTTGATAAGGGGGGTGCCGATCCCCCCTTAGTCCCCCCTTAATAAGGGGGGTGCCGATCCCCCCTTAGTCCCCCCTTAATCCCCCCTTAATAAGGGGGGCATCTGACAACTTTTAACACCTACCTACTTAAAATCAGAAATAACGCCCAATTTTAACCGAGGGGTTCCCTTTAAAAATCCCAACTTAGTAGATTTACAAAAATAAGATGCACCCCAGAGGAGTTCTTGCTATGGATAGCAACCAATTAATCGAAGAATTAAAAAATCCCGACTTTTATCCTCATTCTGTCAAAATTCCCGTTGAAATTATCCAAACCCATGCTTCCATTATCTTCTTGACAGGAGATTATGCCTATAAAGTCAAGAAACCGGTTAATTATAATTTTTTAGATTTCTCCACTTTAGAAAAGAGAAAATATTATCTAGAACAGGAACTAGAGTTAAATAAAAAAGTTGCCGCTAATATCTATCTGGAAGTTTTGTCAATTAATGATCAACAGGGTCGCATAAGTTTAAATGGAGAAGGAAGGGCGATCGAATACATTTTAAAAATGAATCAGTTTCCCCAAGAATGTTTACTGAGTAAAATTTTTGAACGGGGAGAACTAACGGAAAAAGCTATAAAATCTTTGGCTGAAAAAGTGGCGCAATTTCATCGGCAAGCTGTGACTAATTCCTATATTACTAAATTTGGCAATTTGGAAATTATTAAACAAGCTTTTGATGAAAACTACCAACAAACCGAGAAATATATTAATTTTGTCCAAACCCAAAAACAATACGATGAAACAAAAGCTTATACAGATAAATTCTTCGCAGAACACCGAGATTGGTTAGAAGAAAGACAAATAAAAGGGATGATTCGCGAATGTCACGGCGACTTACATTTAAATAATATCTGTCAGTGGCAGGGAGAAATACAATTATTTGATCGCATAGAATTTAATGAATCTTTTCGCTTCGTTGATGTCATGTATGATATTGCTTTTACAGCGATGGATTTAACCGCTAGAGGGAGAGAAGATTTCGCTAATTTATTTGTCAATACTTATTTAGAACAAACCGCCGACTGGGAGGGGTTAAAAGTCTTGCCTCTCTACCTGACCAGACAAGCATATGTGAGGGCAAAAGTCAATAGTTTTCTGCTTGATGGTGACACTTTTTCCGAGAAAATTAAAGCCAATGCACAGGATTATTATCAATTAGCTTGGCATTACACACAACCGCAGAAACCGAGATTAATTCTGATGTCGGGATTTTCTGCATCGGGTAAAAGTACCATAGGGAAAGTAATTGCTAAAAATCTTAATGCTATTCAGATTCGTTCCGATGCAGTTCGCAAACATTTGGCTGGAATTGACTTAAATCAAACAGGAAGTCTAGACATATATAGTCTCGAAATGAGTCAAAAAACCTTCGCTAGACTGGCGGAATTAGCCCGAATTTTAATAACTTTAGGTTATCCGGTTATTCTCGATGCACGCTACGATAAATATGCTTGGCGAGAACCCTTATTAACCTATGCCCAAAATTTACAGATTCCTTTTCATATTGTCCATTGTCACGCACCGATAGAAGTTTTAAAACAACGGATTGCCGCTAGAAAAGGTGATATTTCTGACGCTAATATCGAGGTTTTAAATGCCCAAATTGAGCAAACAGAACCTTTTAATGAAAAAGAACAACCCTATCTAATTTCCCTAGACACTACTAACCCCAATTGTCCAGAATTTTTAGAGAGTCAATTAGGTAAATAGGTTGAGATGCACCCAATGATATAGCCATTCTTATAAAGTAGCAAGAAGGAGAAGCGATGGAAACTGTAGTGTTAAATCTAGAGACAGTTAATTTGACTGATGAACAATTTTATCATCTCTGTCAGGACAATCAAACATGGAATTTAGAACGTAATCAAAAAGGAGAATTATTAATTATGCCTCCCGTGGGTGGAAATACTGGTAAACAGGAAGCTAATTTGATTGTTAAAGTGGGGGTATGGAACGAGCAAACTCAACTTGGTGAGGTGTTTAGTTCTTCGACAATTTTTCGTTTACCAAAGGGAGGCTATCGTTCTCCTGATGTTGCTTGGATAAAACGGGAGAGATGGGAAGCTTTAAGCGCAGAAGAGCGAGAAAAGTTCCCCCCTTTGTGTCCTGATTTTGTGATTGAATTACGTTCTCGTACTGATTCCTTAACCTCTTTACGCGAAAAGATGCGCGAATATTTAGCCAGTGGTTTACGTTTGGGTTGGTTGATTAATCCTCAACAGCAGCAGGTGGAAATCTACCGACTAAATGACGGTGTGGAAATTATTAATTTACCTGCGATTTTATCCGGGGAAGATGTCTTACCCGGATTTGTTTTGCATTTAACTTAGGAAGGATTACAGGGAATAACAAAGGGAATGACACCGAATCAGGCTATCTCTATTTTGTCAAGACATTTCCAGAAAAGCGATCGATTGTCAGCTTGAAGGTGTATAATCTTTGAAAAGCCGGCATCAAGCTACAAAGTTCTCAATATCGCCAAAAAAAACCATCAGGATTTCAGGAACAGATTCTCTGGCTACTTCTTCAAATAAAGAGGAAACTCTCAGTCACAACATTGATATTTGTCAATAATGTCCCCTAAAATTTTCAATCATCACTTTACTCCTCTTAAATCCCTCTCTCTGGGATTATTTCTCCTACAAGCTTTCACTCCCCTTACCCTAGCAGCCCCTCCGCGAGAACCGGATCAAACCGTCGGCTGTGATATTCTGGTGGTGGGTGGTGGTTTAGCCGGTGCCGGTGCGGCCTACGAAGCTTTATTATTAGGAAAAACCGTCTGTTTAACCGAGATTACCGACTGGGTGGGGGGACAGATATCTTCTCAAGGAACCTCAGCGTTAGATGAAAGACGCACACAAAGAGAAAAATTATTTTTCCCGAAAGGTTATCTAGAATTTAGGGAAAGAATTAGAAAGCATTACGGCAAACGCAACCCCGGGGAATGTTGGGTAAGTGGGTCTTGTTTTTTCCCTTTTGATGGACATAAATTATTATTTCAACAGTTAGAAGATGCTGCCAAAAAAGGCAAAGGAACCCTGAAATGGTTTCCCTCCACGGTAGTCAAAGAATTAAATATTGAAACTTTACCCAATCGCGGCACCGGTCAACAGATTACCAGTGTAATTGCTATTCAACATAGTCCCGCAAAAGGTACTCCTCCCCTAAATACCGAGTTTTTATCGCAAAAAATGGAGGATATCTATCGCTACGAAAATTCTCCCCGTTTTGATAAAAAAATCCTCCGTTTTGTCTCCAAATCCTCCCAACCGAATCAATTAGCAGATTGGTATGTGATTGAAGCGACCGAAACCGGGGAAATCATCGGATTATCAGATATTCCCTACCGTTTAGGGGTCGATAAGCGCAGTTATCTCGAACCTTCTTCCTCTAGCGTCACTGGCGACCCCTACTGTACCCAAGGCTTTACCTATACCTTTGCCATGGAGGAAACAGAAAAACCACAAACCCACGAGAAACCCGTTTATTATGAACGCTACGCCCCCTATTTTAGCTATGAATTGCCGCGATTAGCCGATTTTGACCTAGTTTTCACCTATCGTCGTATCTGGAGTCCACAACTGGGTAAAGAGAAAACCTTTGGGGGAATTACTTTTACCGAACCCGTCCCGGGGGACATTTCCATGCAGAATTGGACCTGGGGAAATGATTATCGTCCGGGGACTGCCAAGGATAACTTTATCTACACCCGTGAACAGTTGCAAGAGTTAGGACAGTTATCTCCGGGGGGATGGATGGGAGGATTACGCACAGAAACCCTCGCAAGGGGCGAAGAACACGCCATTTCCTACTATTATTGGTTAGTAGAAGGGATCACCGATTCCCAGTTAGGGGACGGGGTAAAAGTTCCCCATTTGAATAACCGTTATCTGTCTGGTTTTGATTCTCCCATGGGAACTGCCCATGGTTTGTCAAAATATCCCTATATTCGGGAAGCAAGACGGATTATCGGTCGTCCTTCCCTGACTTTCCCCACTGGTTTTACCGTCACAGAAATCGATATTTCCCGACAAAATTTTCAAAGCGATTTCTATCGTCAAAATCTTTCTCCAGCAGAATATCGGCGCTTAATTGCCACCTTGGCAGGATTAGAGGGATTTTCCGTACTTGATGGCACATTATCCCCCGATCAGGCCGTTAAACGCAAGCGCTCTACCATTTACCCCGATTCCGTCGGTATCGGTCACTATGCGATTGATTTTCATCCCTGCATGACGGAACATCCCCCCGAAAAACCGGGTAATACAGAAAAAGCAGGAGAAAGACAGGGACAGGGCCAAGCTTATCCTTTTGAGATACCTTTAAGGGCTATAATTCCCCAAAAAATCGATAATTTACTGATAGCGGGTAAAAGTATCGCTCTCAGTCATATTGCCGCGGCCGCCTATCGTGTCCATTCCTTCGAGTGGTCTTCTGGGGTAGCTGCTGGCATCACGGCAGTGTATGCTTTAGATAATAATGTACTGCCCTATCAATTAGTAGAAAGTGATTTTCTCATCGGCAATAAACAACTGCGAGAATTACGGCAAAAAATCGACGCTAGTGGTAATCCCACTGTGTTCCCCGATGCCTCAATTTTCCGGTCGATGGATAATTGGTATTAATTAGGGTCTGCTGAAAAAGTTTGTTGGTGGGGTTAGGGTGCAGGATCTGGGGTTTTAAGCTAAGACGCATTTTCACCCCCCTATCCTTAGATTGGCTGAATCTCCCCCAATCCCTTTACTGTTGCAAGAGTGCCTCATCTCAACAAGTAATTTAAGTGGGTGGGCAGCTTACACTTTGTCGCCGCGAAGTATTTTGAATATATCAGTGACAATTCTGTTTCTAATTTCCTCTAAAGAACCTGATTTGCCAGAATTTTTCTGACTTTCCAAGTAACTTTTAACCCCTTTAAATTGTTGTTCTAGATGACCACTATAGCGATTTTGTCCCAAAGAATAATCAGGATTATTCGATCTTATAATAGTTTGAGCATCGTGTAAATCATTCAAAAGATAGGCCACCTCTGGCCCATAGCTACTATATTTTTCGTAGTTATACAAAAGGAGAATTACTCGACAGGTTGCCGCAAAAATTTTCCCTTTAGCGGTAAACTGAGTTAACCGGTGAGGATATAAGCCTCTAATTTGAAAATCTTCGGGCATTTTTTGACCTTTATTTGGCTTTTGCTCGGTAAATATTCGCTGAAGATAGGTTTTTTCTCCTCTTTTTTCATCCACTGTTCCCTCAGATGCAATTGCCGCTCCTAAAGTAAACCTTTTCATCGCCATACGAATACGTTCTTCTAATCCTTCTTCCTGATTATCTTTACAAAGTTCCACCAGTCCCAACCCAAATAAAAGAAGACTAGCGTGAATACCAAATAAATAAACTTTATTATCTGAATTTGAGTCAAGGTAAGTTAATGCTGACATGGGTAGCTGTATAATTTTTTCTTGAATACCAAATATTTCTTCAATACTAAATGAAGAAGCTTTATTGTCTGGATTGTCTGGCATAGTTGGCTGTGTAATTTCTTCTTGAGATTGACTAGATTCATTAAATGTTTTTTGAATTTTTTGATAAAACTCGTCTAAGTTTCTGCTGCCCTTTCCGATTTCAATAGTTTTTTGATAAAACTCGTCTAAGTGGCTGCTACCCTTTCCGATTTCAATAATTGGGGGAATGGTTTGCACATAAATATCATTGTATTGCTCATAAAATATAATAGTCGAATCCGGTTTTAATCCACTAAACTCTGTTTTCTGTTTACCACTATAATTTTTTATCTGTTGATAAGATTTTCTGCCTCGCTCTCCATAACAATCAAGAGCATTTTTAATTAAACGTTCGGCCCATCCTAGACAATTTTGGCGGCTAAATTTTTCCGTTAATCGATTGGTGTCTCCGACATAGGCGGTGATTAAATAAGACCAAATTTGATACACTGTCCAGTAAGCATAGTAATTAGCATCACCGTCTCTAGCCGCATAAATACGAGCTTTTTCTAAGAGACGAAGAGGTTCAATTAATAAATGAGTTTTGGGATTGGGTAATTGAGCAATGTAAGGGAAAAAGATATAAATTTTGGCGCGGTGAGAATAGATACGAGATAGATAATAGAAAAAAGGATGAGCATTAGTTTGAGAGTATTCACCAATGATTGCGTATTCTTTCAAATATTTCTGCAAATATTCTTCAGCAGTGTTCAAATATTCTTCAGCTTTACGAATTGCAGAACCCCTTTCTTGATGGTCACGTTCCTCATCTTCAAGGTCTGTATAAAAATGATAATCAAATAGACAGATATAGTAGAGACTAACTAATAGTTTATCGTCTAGTCGTCCCTTTTCGATATGGGGTTTAATAACCTCAAGATATTTTTGGGCAATACGATAGAGACCCTCTTGAAGATATACTTGAATAATTGCCAAATGTGCTTCATAGGCCACCCTACTCCAAGCTTGATTATTATTAACTTCCTTGAAATTTCTCTCATCCCAATTGCGATATTTATCCTTAAACAGCTTTTTTTCTAAATAATCTTGCATAGCCCTGAGAGAGAAAGGGTAGAATTTTATCCATTTTTCTGCTTTTTCTAGTATATATTTTTCCTCAATTCTCTGACAAAGTTGTTGTAGATATTGCTGAGAATTAATTGCCGTTTTTTCAATGGCTCTCAGTCGAGCGTGAAGGGCAGACTTAGCGGCAGATTCTAGAAGATCGAATCCATAAAATTCTCCTGTTGCTAATTCTTGATCGGCGACAATTTGATTATAATTAATTTCACCTTCTAGAGATTTTTTCACATCTTCCTGTTTGCATAACTTAACCAGAGAATAAGACCAAACAGCACTATTTCTTGTATTGCCAATCACTTTATCTTCACTGACTATTTTTTGGGTGACAGGTAGATAGCCTTGCTTTTTCAAAATATCTATCCCCTCAAACAAAAATCGATTAATTGCGGTGGTAATATGAGCGATAGGACTGCCCACACCTACCACTTCTTCACAAAATTCTAATCGACTGTTTGATTCTTCTTGCTTGAAAAATTGGCTGATTTCTTTTTCTTCTAAGGTTGGTTTTGGTTTCCAGTTCTCTGGGGGATAGACATAAAAATACACTCGCACCCTATAAGCTATCTGTTTTTCTAATCCTTGAGCATAATACTCATTTTCGTCTTCAGGATCATCGAGAAAATCGGTATTGATTAAACCTGTTTTGCCTCGGTATAATTTTAGAGGCAGAGGTTTGACTTTCTCAATTTCTAAATAGTCGATATAAACGGGAAATTTATCTCCTAATAAATTATTTTTGATAATTGAATTGCTCAGGCTTTCCAAAAAGAGATTGGATATGGAATCGCTAGTTAAATTATTCTGAACAAAATCTGGACATTGCCCGACAACAGTTTTAATTTGTCTGAGTCCAGCTTGAAATTCTGTCCGGCTCACTTCTCTTAAAATCTTATCAACCAAATCCTTGATAATTTCCTGCTCCGAGTCTGTTGATAAATGCTGATAATATTTTTTTAATCGGGGTTGAATATACTCTATAATCTGATTAACTAGCTTTAAAGATTCATCTAGATTTTGATTATCATTTGGGTCAAGAGATTTTAGGTAACTGTGTTGTTGTTTTTGGGAACTGTATAGATTAATGGCCTGTTTATAAAAGCTAACAACGTCTAGGGAATCCGGCTGTATTTCATCGGTAATGATCTCTTTTAACTGCTCAAGTAAACCAGCTTCGGGATGAACAAGTAATTTCAATTTATCCCTTTCATCCAGAGATAACTGTGCATATTTTTTGAGAACTCGTTGTTTTTCTTGTTGGGTAAACTTATTGATCATTTTCTGGGCTAAACTATCCTTATTTTTGGCTAACTCTCCTTGCCAATAAGCCTCCAGTGAGCTAAGAATAGTAACTAATTTCCCCAAGCTTAAACTGGGTACCCGCTCCTCGCGTTCCTTTTCTTGGTAACGCTCTCCCATCACCGAACGCAGCACTCGCCGGACAAAAATGCGATTTTGTCCCCATTGTTTGGCTATTTTGTACTCATTCGGTTTGGGACTATCCTCACTAATGTCCAAATCGGTCAAATTGTTGAGGAGATGCAAATACACCGCAGCATCTCTTTGTCGGTCTTCATCGCTTTGTCTTTGATTTTCTGTGTCCAGATCGCTCATAGGTTTAGATGTTACTCTGATGATTCAGCCCTAGATGCCCGTTTTGATCAATAGTTATGTTCATATAATACAGGCTAATCTGGGGGATGTGCATAAAAAATCTGCATTAATTTTTGTAAACCTTGTTAAAATTATCGGTAATTGGTTTGTTAGCCTTTGTAGTGCAACCCTGTAGATGATTGTAGGAAAGAGGTTGCTGATGACCGAAGAGACCGATGGGGTATCCATCACTGAACTGGTGAGGGCGGCTTTTTATATGTGCATTTTCTACGCTAATACATGAAGAGTATGTACATCTTGACCATTGTTCGGTTTTTTGACAACATAGTTGGACGACGTGATATATTTTATACCGTTTTTGTAACACTTTGTAACACCTTTGCTCAGACCAAACTAGATTTGGTTGAATTTGCACTTAATGTATGAAGGGTAGATGTTGCGGAAAATAATTCAATGGATTATCTTTGGGGTTGTATTAGCAATTGTTCCACTTGTAGTAGCACTTTTAATTAGAGCTACTCGGGGACAATCCACTGAACTTGTTGATTTGTTGAGAAACGGTGAACTGCTTCTAGTAACGGCCGGTATTGTGGGTGCTGCTATTGGGGATCTTTTAGGAGGCAATAGAACTCAACCTATCTTTGAGCTATTCTCTGGAGGTGCGTGCGTTTTAATCTTGGTTGTTTCTTCCATATTATATGCCGATGTTTCGGCTGCTCATGCGTCCCAACAAACAGTGAATATTGCTGTAATTGAAAGATCTTCACTATGGCTATTTTCTGGGGGTGTTGTTTCGAGTTTCTTCTGTGTCGTTTTTTCGGAGCTATAGTTTTATGGAGACGATCGCAATAGTAACATCCTTATTAGCTATTTGCAGTTCAGCGATTTCCTTAATTGCAAAATATAGATTCCAGAGGCGAGAACGAAATAATCCAAAAATGCTCAATAAAAAGTCAGCAGAAGGGCAGCGGCAGCAACAATTGAGGCAAATGGAAGAGAAAATAGAGTTAATGCGCTCATTTTCTAGTTCTAAGAGTGGTGACATGAGTGAGTATAAAAAACTCGCGCTCGACATAAGCGATTCTGCTTCTCGAATTGTAGATGAGTTAGAATCAGACAAGTTTTAGCAACACAATTCCTAACCCGTAGTAATCTGCACCCAACAAGTTATTGAGGAGATGCAAATACACCGCAGCATCTCTTTGTCTTTGGTTTTCTGTGTCCAGATCGCTCATAGGTTTAGATGTTACTCTGATGATTCAGCCCTAGATGCCCGTTTTGATCAATTAAATAGTTATGTTCATATAATACAGGCTAATCTGGGGGATGTGCATAAAAAATCTGCATTAATTTTTGTAAACCTTGTTAAAATTATCGGTAATTGGTTTGTTAGCCTTCGTAGTGCAACCCTGTAGATGATTGTAGGAAAGAGGTTGCTGATGACCGAAGAGACCGATAGGGTATCGATCACTGAACTGGTGAGGGCGGTTTTTATATGTACGTTTTGTACTCTAATACATGAAAAATTTTTAACTTTGTCACTGTATGTACACACTGAAAAAATATTCTGTACATAATGTACATATTCGACAATTTTCGTCAGAATAAATGGACAAGGTTATTTTATCTCGTTTTTGTAACACAATGCCAAAACAGTTAGAAAAGAAAAAAACAACTGAATTAGAAGATATAGCCATTAGGTTGTCCGGCTCAGACTCGCCCGGTGGCGCAGGAGAGGAGCTTCGCAGCCTCACTGGCTCTCAGCCCAAAAGCCTTCAGCCCAAACCCGAGCCGAGGAACACTCAGCAAGTCCGATTGTCCACGGGTTTGCTGGTTGAATTTGAACGTGTAGATAAGTATCAATCGAAATTTACTCAAGCATTCAAATTCAAATATCGCCTCCGATACCAAGGTATCCCTTTATACGGCTCCTCGATCATTGTTGATTTAGACGAAGACAATAAATTTTTGTTTGCAAACTCGTCTGAAGTTGCTCAAGATGAAGCTATAAAAAAAGGATTTCCTGACAAAAATCCGAAAGTTACTGAAAAAGATTTAAAAGATTCGATCTACGAATATTGTCTTAAGAAGGGTGAGCCTATTTCCCCAGAAGCCCTAAAGGATTGTGATATTAATCCCCAGCTTTACTATTATTTCAAACACTTTTCTAATGGCTCCAGTCACAAGCTAGGTGAATGGAGACTTGTTTATGTTACGAACATTAAAGTTATGGCTCCAACCAGTGGCGGAAAATCTGTTGGAACATCACTGGAATTAACTGATTATGTGATAGATGCCCACACAGGGGAGATAATCCTCGAACTCTCAAATTTGAGAACCTTCTGCTAAAAGGGTTCTGTCCATAACCTACTGCCAAACTGTCTATCGTTTGGAGATATTTACCCAAATATCCCTAACTATTGGGCTGGTTTTGGTAAACTTTTTTTGCATTATTCAAATATAACTCACTTTTTAACAGGAAATAAGTAGGTAGGTGTTAAAAACTTTCAGACACCACCCTTATCAAGGGGGGATTAAGGGGGGATCGACACCACCCTTATTAAGGGTAGATTAAGGGGGAATCGAACCCAAAATCCATCTTCAATTTAATTATAATCAGCTACTTACATGGGTATTTTATCCATTTTTTGTGGCTTTGCTTTGCCTAAATTATGGAAATTTTACCATCTTGACACATTGGGCGACTTTCTAACAAGATTAATTACTTAACCACTGACTGAAACTTATGAATTTATCGAGGGCAAAAACTTATGGTCTGCACAGAATGCCATAGCGCACCATCTAATGGTAACTATTGTTTTCTATCGAGTTATCTTTTCTTTGTTCATCGCTGCGGGCTTTCACGAACTTATAATTTAAGATATAAAGATTATTCCTCTGATATCATTCTCACTTACCACTCATTAGTCGATGGTATTTGTCAAGATTTTTGCCAACAAGCTCGCGATAATGTTGAAACCGTTGCCAAGTTTATCAAGCGTAACTTCAAAAAACCACTAAAACTAGATAGATATGAAGCTATCATTAATGTTGGCAGAATAAATGGTTCCTATGAGCCTGCTGCATGGGGACGTAAAACTAGACGGGCTTTATTTGGACAAAGAGAAATTAATGGTAGAAACCTTTCCTATGGAACCGATATCACAGTAGTAGCGCATGAATTTTGTCATGGTTTAATTCAGCAAATTGAGGAAGGAGATAATGAGTTTACAGAAAAAAAAGCACTTGAAGAATCTTTTTGTGATATATTTGCGGTTTTAGTGCGTAACTATCATAGGGATGATGGTTGTTATCGGAATAATCCTCATAATTGGCTGTGGGATGTGGGAGAAAACTTTCAAGAAGGAACCGTATCCCAGAGACAATTAGATAAATTACTTTCTTTAACATCTAACGGTGCAGAGTCTTTCTATGAACAAATACAAATAGATAACTGGACTACGGGCAATAATAATTATCACGAACACGAACTTTCCTTGATTCATAGTCATGCTTTTTATCGATTGATGACAATTCATAACACTGTCATCGATGGACAGCCTCTTTTTAATGGCGAATTTGCTCTTAAGCTATTCCGTCAAGTTCTGAAATCTATTTCTGCGCTCAACAACTTCCTCGATAGTCGTAGAGTATTTGAAGAAGAAGCCCAACTATTACTAGCACCCTCTCCTCATATAGAGGTTCAATTAGATGCTATTTCTCAAGCATTTATTGATGTGGGAATTGAGTAAATATTAGCTAACTAAATTGACTATTAAGCAATCGCTTGGCACTTTTTTAATGTCAGTTTTAAAAAGCCATTTAACCAGGGGATTACCATTTTGTTCCAAGCGGGCAGTTAAATTTAACTTAGTCCTCACCAATTGCATATTATTAGGGACTTTGACAATCATGTGCATAAATTTACTTCCTTGAACTCCTTTTCCCTGTGCTTTTCGATATTCCCAATCAGCCTTATATTCCCCAACTCCTGTGGCTATAATTGTTGGTTGTAATTCGGTGTATTCTAGGGCAAAATCTGTGCCTCCTAAACTTGCCTGAGCTTCCTTAAACTTGATATTGGGGGACAGACTAACTTTACAGTTACGCTTGATTTCCTGATTGATTTCTAACGGATATAGATCAAAAGCAATAGCCCGGTTTTGTTGATTATCGGGCAGTAAATCAACAGAAAATTTAGCTTGAGTAATTTGAAATCTATCTTCTCCACTATTACGAAGAGAACAGGCAAAACGGACTAAAAAAAACTGTGCCTCATTCTGTTTTACCTCTAACCAAGAGGGAATTGCACCAGAATAAAGTTCAGCTAATGGCCAAACTTCTGGTTGTCCGATGCTAACAGTTGGTGCATAGCTGGTCCGTGAGGGAGGTGACATAAATCTAAAATTTTCTTCCTCTTCTTCGCTATCCAATTCTAGTTGCCCTTGCCAAAGAATATGCTGAATTGTTTCAGGAGTAGATAATAACATATCAATTCAATCCGTTAACTTGTTCAATTATCAACAGTATATCGCCAAAATAGAGAAAATAAACCCAATCCTTTGGCGAGAAAACAGGATTCAATAAGTAGTTAGGTGTTAAAAACTATCAGACACCCCCCTTATCAAGGGGGGATTAAGGGGGGATCGACACCCCCCTTATCAAGGGGGGATTAAGGGGGGATCGACACCCCCCTTATCAAGGGGGGATTAAGGGGGGATCGAACCCAAAATCTATCTTCAATTTAATTATAACCAGCTACTTACAATCAAAAATGGGATAGGTTAAAAACAGATCCCACAGTTCCAATTAAGTCAGAACTACTGACGAATTTGTACCGGCATCACCAAATAGGTCATCTTTAAACCTCCCAAGGGGGTAAAAATAACCGGTTGGGTACTAGCATTTAACTGCATTTGGATATCATTATTGGGTAAAGCCTTCAAACCGTCCATTAAATATTTAACATTAAAGGCAATATCGCCACTTTCTCCCTGAATTTCCGCCGCCATGGACTCTTTGGCGCTACCTAAATCGGGAGATTCCACCGCTAGGGATAAACGACTATTCTCGCCATCGAGACTAAACTTGACTAAATTATTCTTTTGGTCCGATAAAACCGCCACTAATTCCAAACAACGGATTAATTGTTTGCGGTCTAAAACCAAAGAGCGCTCGAAGGATTTAGGAATTAACTGATTATAGGTGGGATAGGCCCCTTCTAACTTACGACTGGTTAACCTCTGTTCCCCCATTTCAAAGATGACTTGAGAATCATCCACGTGCAGAGTAATAGTCTCGATATTTTGTTTTGTTGCCATCATTCTTTCCAATTCTCGCAGGGCCCGGGCCGGAATGGTGACATTAAAGCCACCAGAGGCACTTTCCACCTCCTCTAGGGGAGTTTGTACCACCGCTAAACGATGACCGTCCGTGGCGGCAAATTCTAGACAATCGACGGTTTTAGTTAAATGCACCCCCGTCAACACCTGTTTAGTTTCATCGCCACTAGCGGCAAACAATGCACCTTTTAGTCCCTCTGTCAAGGCAACTATAGGTAAATTAACAATTTCTCCATCGGCCACCGTGGGCAATTCTGGGAACTCATCGGCCTTCATGCCGCGAATTTGGAACTGTGCCGAGGCAGTTTTCAGGAAAGCGAGACTATGCTCTTCATCATTCTCGTTTTCTTCCACAGAGATGGTGATTTCCCCCTCTCCCAAACGAGAGACAATATCGTTAAGCAATTTTGCCGGCAGGGTAATTTTGCCCCCTTCCACCACTTCGGCCCGAAAACTGGTGCGAATCCCTAAACTCAAATCAAAAGCAGTCAGGCTAATTTCGCCCTTTTCCTCATCGGCACAAAAGAGAACATTTCCCAACACCGGATGGGTAGGACGACTGGCAACGGCCCGACTAACTAGGGATAAATTGCTGTTGAGTTCGCTTTGACTACTGGTAAATTTCATAGCAGGAATAGTTTTTTTGTACGCTAAAAAATAATAGCAAGAATTCCCCTGTGGAAAATCTGTGGAAAACCTGAGCTTTTTTTGATCGCTCTTTCCGGGCTAAAATCTATCAATAGCAATAACTTCGCCCATTGCTAGGTTTTTCTGAGCAATTCTGAAAAGATTGTGGAAAAATTGTCAAAAGTGAAATTTTTGCCCCTTCTCACCCAATTACATAAGTAGGTAGGCGTTAAAAGTTGTCAGATGCCCCCCTTATCAAGGGGGGACTAAGGGGGGATCGGCACCCCCCTTATCAAGGGGGGACTAAGGGGGGATCGGCACCCCCCTTATCAAGGGGGGATCAAGGGGGGATCAAACCTAAAATCCATTTTTAATTTAATTATAACCAGCTACTTAAGTTGTTAACCATCAAGCTACAAGTCAAGAAGAGCGAGACTTGAGCCGACCAGCGCTCTCCCTAGAAAAAAAATTGCGTAAAATGTAGGCTGGTGATCTTTAAAATGGAACAAGCAGCAGGAAATTAACAAAACAAAGCTCCGGGCATTCCCTGGAATCGATAGACTCAAATAGACAAGGAGACAGGATTGGTTAGCACATCTTCGTATCAAACAACAAAATCGAAAGAAATCTTTACAGCCGCTCAAAAATTAATGCCGGGGGGTGTAAGTTCCCCCGTGCGGGCCTTTAAATCCGTCGGTGGTCAACCCATCGTTTTTGAAAGCGTCAAAGGGGCCTATATTCGCGACGTGGACGGTAACGAATACATCGACTATGTGGGAACTTGGGGGCCGGCTATCTGTGGTCATGCCCATCCCGAAGTTATTGCCGCCCTACACGAGTCCCTAGATAAAGGGACCAGTTTCGGCGCTCCCTGTGTCCAGGAAAATATTCTCGCTGAAATGGTGATTGATGCCGTTCCCAGCATTGAAATGGTGCGTTTTGTCAATTCCGGCACCGAAGCCTGTATGTCCGTCCTGCGCTTAATGCGGGCTTTTACCGGCCGGGATAAAATCATCAAATTCGAGGGCTGTTACCACGGTCACGCCGATATGTTCCTCGTTAAAGCTGGCTCTGGTGTAGCCACCCTGGGCCTACCCGACTCGCCGGGGGTTCCCAAAACCACCACTAACAACACTTTAACCGCTCCCTACAATGACCTAGAAGCAGTAAAAGCCCTCTTTGTCGAAAATCCCGACTCTATCGCCGGGGTGATTTTAGAGCCAGTGGTGGGTAATGCCGGCTTTATCGTGCCGGATGCTGGCTTTTTAGAAGGATTGCGGGAATTAACCAAGGAATACGGGTCCCTATTAATGTTTGATGAGGTAATGACCGGATTCCGCATCGCCTACGGTGGCGCTCAGGAAAAATTCGGCATCACCCCCGATTTAACCACCCTGGGCAAAGTTATCGGCGGTGGGCTGCCGGTGGGGGCCTACGGCGGTCGGGCTGATATTATGGCGATGGTGGCTCCGGCCGGCCCGATGTACCAAGCGGGAACCTTATCCGGCAACCCTTTGGCTATGACGGCGGGAATTAAAACCCTCGAGTTACTCCAGCGCCCCGGCACCTACGAATATCTCGATAAAGTGACCAAATCCTTAACTGAAGGGCTGCTGAAAGTGGCCAGAGATGCTGGTCATAGCGTTTCTGGAGGTCATATCAGTGCCATGTTCGGAATGTTTTTCACCGGCTCCCCCGTGCATAACTATGAAGATGCCAAAAAGGCCGATGTGGCTAAATTCGGTCGTTTTCACCGGGGAATGTTGGAAAGAGGCGTTTATCTAGCTCCTTCCCAGTTTGAAGCTGGTTTTACTTCTTTAGCTCACACAGAGGCCGATATCGAACGGACTTTGGCCGCAGCTAAAGAGGTTTTAGCAAGTTTATAGTCAATGCTGCTTCGACCGGGAAAATTGATTGATAGGGTCCCAAGTATTGATGAGTTGACATCTCCCCGCTTGCAAAAGACGGGGATTCTTAGCGGTGAGATCGAGTGCGGTTTTAACCCTGCTCGATCTCGGTTACAATCTATTTTAGAAGGCCTGTCTAGTAGGTTTTCTGACTGCTATTTTTCAATTTTATTGGTGAGAGTTCCCACTACATCAATACCGAGGGTTTGATGGACACTGGCGAGGAATTGATTGACGATTTCGGGATAGACTTTGATCAGGGCAGCCAGGGATTTGCCATCACCATTATCAACGATATTAACTCGATCGAGGTGTAAGCGTCTAGGAATTTTAATCGCCTCCTCCAGGATAGTTTCTAACTGTTGAATCAAGAAAATTGCCTCTGCTTCGCTGCCGGTGTTTTGCCAGACTTCTGCAAATAATTCGTTAACTAAGGCTTCAGCTTTGGCATTTTCTTCAAAAATTGCCGCTTCTCCTCTAGCGCGGAAAGTTTCAGCTTCCTGCTGCGCTTCTGCGGGTAAAACTTGATCTGCTTGAAGACGTAATCTTTCCAATTCTGCCCTAACCTGTTGCAATTTTTCCTCAACTATAGCACGTTTTTCCTTAGCAGCAGCAATAGTTATTTCTTCTTCCGATTTTGCCTGTTGTTCCAGTTTTGCTTTTAACTTTCTCAACTCGTTTTCTTGCTCTAAAATGATAATTTGATCGCGGGTTTTAGCCACGGTTGCCTGTTCCTCACATTCCGCGACTATTTGTTCAGCTTCATTGAGGGCATTTGATTCAGCAATTTCAGCATCACGCATGACTAAAGCGATTCTTTCCCGTCCGAGGGAGTTAAGATAATCCACGTCATCGGCAACATTTTGAATTTTGAGAGTATCAATTTCTAAACCGAGTTTAAACAGGTCTTGACTGACGTTACTGGTAATACTTTCGGCAAATTTTAGGCGATCTTCGTTCACTTGTTCGGGGGTCATTGTTGCGACTACACCCCGCAAGTTTCCTTCTAAAGTTTCTTTAGCTACGCGAATAATTTCTTCTCGATCTCGATCTAAAAAACGTTCGATCGCATTGCCGACTATTTCAGGTTTAGAACTAACTTTCACGTTAGCAATTGCCACTATATTCAAGGGAATATTGCCCTTAGAATAGGCATTTTTAATCTCAATTCTGATCGGGGTTGTGGTGACATCCATACGTTTAACGGTTTCTAAAATTGGAATACGAATCGCCCGACCCCCCGATACTACTCGATAACCTGCATCTTGTCTATCTTTTGATTTGCGTTTCATCCCACTCAGGATGACTACTTCATTGGGTTTACAAATACACAAAAAAGAATTGATAAACCAAATCGCACCAATACCCAGAAATATCAATAAAGCAATGGGAACACTATTCAATAATAAATTGCCAGCACTATTGTTATTATTGTTGTCGTATTGATTGGGATTGATTTGGATGAGATAGGAATTATTTTGACTATTCATAGTTAGTTACCCTTTGGTTTAGAAGAAATTACAAATCGCCTCTGATATACTTTTCCGCAATGACTAAAACTTTATTGTCTGTGCAACTGAGAATAAATGCTTGATCCCCGACATTAAATTGTTCTTCCCCTTCTGTTATCGCTACTATATCGATCAGACTATCTCCGACATTAACTCGCACTTTTCCCTTGCTATTTTTATCGAAGGGGATTTGAACAACTCCGATTAAACCGATGAGAGAGTGATAATCGACGATACTATTTACCTGTTGGTTGCAGCGTCTTAACTTGACTAAAATCAGGAGTAGGATGGCTAAACCAATACCTACCCCTAAGGAAATTAAAACGATTGTGAGCAGTTGAGCATTCATAGTTTAGTTATTTACCGTTATGGTTGCCCCCAATCAAATTACCGTTAACTAATTTGAGACTTCGGCCATTTCAATCACGCGATCAGCATTATCTTTGACCAAAAAATTTAAAGGTTTATTGCGACGAACCTTATACTTTAAGCGTCGTGATTCCACCCGCATCAGAATTTGTTCTAAACAATCGTGATCAAAACAAACGTGACGATGACGATCCTTATAACCTGCGGTTGCCCCACTAACGATGTGCAGTTGGGTATTTTTCTTTAACTGATACCATAAACCCTGGGGTTGATCTCCCAAAGAAGTGTTGGCAGTAGTCACAACCGGATTACTAGACATATAAAATGGGTCAATCATATTATTGCCCATCGTCTGCTCATAATTGTAATAGTAATGGAGGGGGACATCGGCCGTGGGCAAATTTAAAAGTCCTTCATAAAATTGTCGGGCTGTCTCCAAATCTGTCACCATGATTGTATGAACTTTTGGGGCGCTAGTTAGAAACATCCACATGGCTAAAGCATAAGCGGCCAGGAGCATAACCATAATCCCCTGGGTGGACAGGAGAGTATCAAGGGGTAGGAAAGCGCCGAAGAAAAGATGATTTATCAACACTGATGTGATCCTATTGCCTAAGAATTTCTATCATTCCCTAATTATAATCATGGCGCTGAAACTTAAGTTAACGGGGTGGGGAGTGACTAAGTTCCGTACATTTGTATTAAAATGCTCCCTACCCAGTTTAAATACAGTACAATTTACCTCAAATTCTCCCCATGGGATGAATAAGTAGCTGGTTATAATTAAATTAAAAATGGATTTTAGGTTCGATCCCCCCTTAGTACTAGGGTTGATTCATAGTAGGGGTGATTCATGAATCAACCCTACCCTATAGTCCCCCCTTGATAAGGGTGGTGTCTGATAATTTTTAACGCCTACCTACTTAAATGATGAGATGATGACATTGCGGACAGAAATCTGAGGAATTAGCGGAGATGAAAGCGTATATTGGGAATAGAGCCGTCCCTAGAAAGTGAGCCACTGTTATGAATTCTTTTGCACTCCCCGTCTTTCTGCAATCAGGTTTAACCCTACTGGCATTTTTAGTGCTGATTATCCTGATGGCTTAAATCTTAATCCGTCTGTGACTTCGATCGAGCAGGGGACGATCGATAGCTCAGACTAAATTTTGATAGACAGTTAACAGATGTTCAGCGATCGCTGACCAACTATATTGATTTAAGACTAAATCCCTGGCATTTTTCCCTCGTTGTTGGCGAATTTTAGGATTAGTGATAGCCGCTTCCAAAGTATTAGTTAAATCCTCAAGCTGACAAGCTGTCACCCATCCCGCGGCCGCTGCTGCCACCGCAGGATGCAGATCCACCCGATCCGAGATGACCACAGGAATTCCGGCAGCCATAGCTTCGGCAACCGCGATGCCAAAATTTTCATAGTAGGAAGGTAAAACAAATAAATCGGCCCTAGCGAGGAGGCTATTTTTTACTTCTCCGGTGACAAATCCAGTAATTGTTGTATTTTTAGCCAAGATTGACCGCTCGATCTGATTTTTAATCCGATTTTCGTACTCCCGGTCCTGGGGATTACCTCCTGCTAAGACAAAATGAAAATCTAGACCATTTTCTAACAACCTTTCTAAACTGGGCAGCAATAAATCTAGACCTTTTTTCGGATCAAGACGGGACATATAGAGGATGATCGGTTTATTTTCGGGAAGATCAAAACCCTTTACTGGTAAAGCTTGTGGGTTAAAAAAATCTACCCCTAGGGGGATGACAATATCCTTAGTTTTTATATTAAATCTTTTGGAAGTTTGACACTCCTGCTGACTGGTAAAATGAATTGCCGCCGCCGCCGCTAAATTGGGTTTTTCCAGAAAATTGGCATATATTTGTTTAAGTTGCCGTTTTTTTTGCAAATCTGCCGGATCGAGGGTGCCTAGGGGACGGAGAATATAGGGCAGTTGATGATAACGAGCGATCAAAGCCGATATACTGCTCACTGGAGAGAATAAAGCATGAATGTGAGCGATATCGTAATCTTTTGCCCTATTAGCCAACCAAGTAAACAGATCAAGGGAAAATTTATAGCGCCGAAAGGGAGAACAGGGAAAATAATAGATTTGATAGCCATTTTGACTAACAGGGACCCCCAAAGGCACATCTAGGGGTGCTTGTCCCGTGTCACCATTGGAATCGGTGGTAATAATAGTCACATCTTGGCCCAGTTGGGCCAGGGCTGCTGACAAACCAAGTACCATTTGACTAGGGCCACCGTAAACAAGGGAAATCGAAGGAACAATCTGAAGAATTTTCATCTCTTTGGTGCAAAGGTCAAGACTTGTTAAAATCGATCAAGCCGTTCGCTCAAATTTACCACTTCTGTGGCTCTCATTTATGGTAATCGACTTTCTGCCCTTCACTATCAATATTTCTCCGGCCTTTATTGCCGGTAGCTGTCTCTGGTCTTTAGCATTATATTTGGGGTTAGCTGGGGTACGAAATTGGTTTATAGAAATTTTCTATCGCTGGTTTAATTTTGCCGAGCGTTTCCTCTATACTTCCCTAGAGGAGTTTGAAAAAACTCGCGTCGCCAGGGAATCCCAAAATGCTTTTTATGCCTCTATCTTTAGTATTATTCCCTTTCTCATTCTCGGCGGTTTCTCCGATTGGTTAATTGAGATTAGTTTAGGAAAAAGTTGGCCGATTAGTGTCGGTATTCTCGCCTGTGTTGCCTCTGGTGTCTATGAATTAGGACGGCAGGACGGCAGCGGTAATCAGTAAATTAAGCTGTTAACCATCTCAATTATTACTTAGGACTGCACGGGAGTGGCAAGTTAGTAGATTTTAACCCTTGACTAGCGCTCAATCTTTTCCTTCCAGACGATTTTTATGTTTATTAAGAGTCTTTTGTAGTAAATTCAAAACCTCATTGGCAATCTCAATAACTTCATGGGTTCCAAAACCGGCCTGAGTTAATTCTTTAAAAAAAGCCTTAGCGACAATTTTGGCTAATTTCGGGGGATAGGGATGGACAGCGATCGAATGTTCGGACTGAATTTCTGCTATTTCTCTAGTCACTGCCATGGCCACAAAACGAGATTTTAACATCCCTTGCAAATGAAAAATTTGCAGGGATTGGGCTGCCTGTTGAGCGAATAACTGCAAGATTTCTAAATCTAATGGTTCAAAATGTTTTTTGTCTAGGGGAAAACTGAGATTAATTACTCCAATTATCTGCTGATTGAGGATAATCGGTGCGGCTATAAAACTATTATTATTTGATCTTTTTGGATAACTGGCTGCACTGGCAAATGATGATCGAGTTATATCCTTAATTAGTAAAGGTTTCCCTGTGGCCGCTACATTGTCGGCAATAGCTTGATCAAGTTTAATTATTTCTTGATCAGCTAAAGGTGATAGCTCATCATAATGGGCAAAAACTTCTAGATAATCGGTAATTTCCCCTTTTAATTCCTGTGGAGAGCTTAACAGGATTAAACAGCGCCGCGCTCGCAATTGATGAGCGCTCATACTAGCTATTTTCCGAAAAATATCTTCGATATTTTCCTCAACATTCAAGACAAGAGCCAGAGCCGTTAATTTGGGGTTAAAATTATCCATGTATTCAATCACTTAATCAGTCCGAGTTTAGGCTTTTAGGGTAAGGGTGACATTCCCCATCTCCCTGTTTATCTGAGTCTATAGCGTGCCATAGCATCTGATCGAGGGGCTTTTTTACTCGCTAACTGATCTATTGTAGATGTACTGAAAAACTTCTGTCTGTCTCTTGTTTTTTGTCTTCCCTCTAGCTACTCTGAGATCTAGTAGGTCAGAGGAGTTTAACCTGACTGGAGTGAAAGATGGTGCGTTTTCTCTGGGCAATTTTGGCCGGTGTGGGGATGGGGATAACAGTAGCGCCGGTTTCTTGGTGGTTACTCGCTTGGATTTCTCTCGTCCCCCTGTGGATTATTGTGAGATTAGGGGAAAAATCCCTAAAAAAACAGCTTTTATACGGTTTTGGCTGGGGTTTTGCCTACCATGGTCTCGCTTTATTCTGGATCACGGGAATTCACCCGATGACGTGGATGGGTGTCCCCTGGTTAGCGAGTTTGTCAATTGCTCTGTTTTGTTGGCTGTTTATTACTTTTTGGGGAACGGCGATCGTGCTAACTTGGACGTTAGTTATGTTTTATGTCAACAAAAGTGTTAATCAGTCATCTTTTAGGGATGCTCTCCTGCGGGTTTTCATCGGTACTGCCCTCTGGTGTGGGTTAGAATCTCTCTGGAGTCAATCCCCTCTCTGGTGGACTACCCTTGCTTATAGTCAAAGTCCCCATAATTTATTGATTCTGCAATTGGGAAAATTATCGGGTTTTACGACGATAACGGCGGCAATTGTGGCAGTTAACGGTTTAATCGCCGAAAGCTTGCTCCTAATCCGTCAGTCGCGGCAAAATCTCGCTTTTCTCTCTTTACCCCTCCTCATTTGTTTGAGCCTGCATCTCTGGGGATGGAATGTTTACCATAAACCGCTCGAAAAGTCAAGGGATTTAGGGATAAAAATTGGCGTAATTCAGGGCAATATTCCCAACACGATTAAACTTTCGCCCCTAGGATTTCAAAAGGCACTCGAAGGTTACACCTCTGGTTATCAAATTCTCGCCGATCAAGGAGTAGATGCCGTCTTAACTCCTGAAACCGCCTTACCCTATTATTGGGAGAACTTAGTCAATAATAGCTCGATTTATTCGGCAATTTTAGCCAAAAAAACGCCGATCTGGTTGGGTGCATTTGGCAAGGTGGACAAGGGTTATAATAATAGTCTCTTGACCATTGATGGCGAGGGACAGGTGATTAGTCGCTATGATAAAGTAATTCTCGTGCCTTTAGGCGAATACGTTCCTTTTCAGGAAATTTTAGGCGGAATTGTTGATCGCCTTTCTCCCTTGCAAGCGCATTTAATACCGGGAGATGCCGATCAAATTATTGACAGTCCTTTCGGTAAAATCATTGTGGGCATTTGTTACGAGTCGGCTTTTTCTGAACATTTTCGCCGTCAAACTGCTAGGGGAGGCGAATTTATTATTACTGCTTCTAATAACGCCCATTATAGCCACGCCATGCCCGCTCAACACCATGCTCAGGATACCATGCGAGCGATCGAAACCGATCGATGGATGGCCCGGGCCACCAATACAGGTTATTCTGCTTTTGTCGATCCCCACGGTAATCACCTTTGGCTATCGGATTTAGATAAATATCAAATCCATAGCGAAACAATTTATCGACGGGATACGAGAACTTTATATGTGCGCTGGGGAGATTGGTTAACCAAAGTTTTAATCATTACTGCCGGACTAGCTTGGCTCTGGAGAGCTTGGGATTAAGGTGACAGTGCTATACTTTTTCCTGAATAAACTGTATAAATAACCTAAGTTTTTGATGCAATGAAAGAGCAATTTGTCAAGTGGTTGAATAGAATCTTAATATTTGATGTGTTTTTAGTGATAGCGGGTTTTCTCTGGTTTGCCGTGGCTGTTATTGGTGAATCCACGGGAATTCCCCTAGGATTTAAACTTTTTCAGCGTCTTTGGCTGCCCCTATTCAATCCTGCTATTAGTATTTTAATTGCGGGGGCGATTTTAAGCTGGGCGATTAATAAAATTCAAGAACGCTTGTCCCCTAAATAGGGTCTGCTTAATTCAGTTATCAGTTATCAGTTAAGTAGCTGGTTATAATTAAATTAAAAATGGATTTTAGGTTCGATCCCCCCTGCTCCCCTTGATAAGGTAGGGTTGATTCATGAATCAACCCTACCCTTGATAAGGGTGGTGTCTGATAATTTTTAACGCCTACCTACTT